>JAPFFX010000343.1 GCA_026645375.1 Citricoccus sp. WCRC_4
GGACGGCTACGTGGAATGCAGGATCCCGCTGGTGGGCGGCAAGCTGGCCGAGGCCGCCGAGCCGAGGGTCGGCAAGGTGCTCGCCCGGCAGTCGCGCGAGGTCACGGCCTGGCTGGACCGCTAGGCCGCGCGGACCCGCGCCGTCGTCCGTATCGAGAGGACCCGTCACCCCGGTCTCCCCGGGTGACGGGTCCTCTCGTTCAGGGCGGGCCGGTCCGTCCAGGGCGGGCGGTCGCCACCCGGGCGACGGCGGCCCGCGTCAGGCGACGCCGTCGAACAAGCTGGTGACCGAGCCGTCCTCGAACACCTCGCGGATGGCGCGGGCGATCAGCGGGGCGATGGACAGCACGGTCAGGGACTCGAACTGCTTCTCCTCCGGGATCGGCAGGGTGTTCGTCACGACCACCTCGCGGGCGCCGGACTCGGCCAGCCGCTGGGCGGCCGGATCGGAGAACACGGCGTGGGTGGCGGCGATGATGACGTCCTTGGCCCCGGCGTCCTCGAGCACCCGGACGGCCCCGGCGATCGTGCCGCCGGTGTCGATCATGTCGTCGATCAGCACGCAGGTGCGGCCCTCGACCTGGCCGACGACCTGCTTGGACACGGCCTGGTTCGGCACGGTCAGGTCGCGGGACTTGTGGACGAAGGCCAGCGGGGCGCCGCCCAGGCGCTCGGCCCACTGCTCGGCCACGCGCACGCGGCCGGTGTCCGGGGAGACCACGGTGAGCTCGTCGCCGCCGGTCCGGGACCGGATGTAGTCGCTCAGCAGCGGGATCGCGAACAGGTGGTCCACCGGTCCGTCGAAGAAGCCCTGGATCTGGGCGGTGTGCAGGTCCACGCTCATGATGCGGTCCGCGCCGGCGGTCCGGTACAGGTCGGCGACGAGGCGCGCGGAGATCGGCTCGCGGCCACGGCCCTTCTTGTCCTGGCGGGCGTAGGGGTAGAACGGCGAGATGACGGTGATCCGCTTGGCCGAGGCCCGCTTGAACGAGTCCAGCATGAGCAGCTGTTCCATCAGGTGGTTGTTCAGCGGCGCCGGGTGGGACTGCATCACGAAGATGTCCTTGCCGCGCACGGACTCCGCCGAGCGGACGTAGATCTCCCCGTTGGCGAAGTCGTAGGCGCTCATCGGCAGCAGCTCGGTGCCCAGCTCCTCGGCCACCTGTTCCGCCAGCTCGGGGTGCGCCCGGCCGGCGGCCAGGACCAGCTTCTTCTCGCTGTGCTGGGTGATCTCATTCATGGGGATGTACTTCCTGGTTCTTCTCGGGGGTGCCGGCCGGTGGGGATGGGGAGGTGAGGGTCTCGGGGCGGGCTCAGGAGCCGTCGTCGGGAGCGTCCTGGGTGGACCGGGCGCGAGCGGCGGCCTCGGCCGCGGGGGAACCGGGGCGGCGCTCCTCGGTCCAGCCCTCGGCGTTGCGCTGCGGGGCCACGGTGAGCGCCAGCGCACCGGCCGGGACGTCCTTGCGCACCACGGCGCCGGCGCCGGTGTAGGCGCCGTCGCCCACGGTCACGGGGGCGATGAACACCGTGTTGGAGCTGGTGCGCACGTGGTCGCCGATCACGGTGCGGTGCTTGTTGACGCCGTCGTAGTTCGCGGTGATGTTGCCGCAGCCGATGTTCGTGTACTCACCGATCTCCGCGTCCCCGGCGTAACCGAGGTGGGAGAGCTTGGACCCGCGGCCGATGACCGCGTTCTTCGTCTCGTAGAACGCCCCGATCTTGCCCTGCTCCCCCAGCACCGTGCCCGGGCGGATGTAGGTGAAGGGCCCGACGGCGGCCCCGGCACCGATGACGGCCCCGGTCGCCTGGGTGCGGGTCACGGTCGCACCGGCGCCCACCGCGGTGTCCACGAGCGTGGTGTCCGGGCCGACGACGGCGTCCTCGGCGATGTGCGTGGTGCCCTGCAGGTGGGTGTTCGGCAGGACGGTGGTGTCCGGCTCGAGGGTGACGGTGGAGTCGATCCAGGTGGTCTCGGGGTCCTGCACGGAGGTGCCCGCCCGCATGTGGGCCTGCACGGTGCGGCGGTTCATCTCCGCTCCGAGCGCGGAGAGCTGGACGCGGTCATTCGCGCCCTCGACCTGCCACTGGTCCTCGGTGGTGACCGCGGCGACCCGGCCACCGGCCTCGCGGGCCAGCGAGAGCACGTCCGTCAGGTACATCTCTCCCTGCGCGTTGTCCGTGGTGACCCTGGACAGGGCATCCACCAGGAGGGCGCCGTCGAAGGCGTAGATGCCGGAGTTGACCTCGTTGACCTGCCGCTGGGCGTCGGTGGCGTCCTTGTGCTCCACGATCCCGGCCACGGAGCCGTCCGCCTCCCGCAGGATCCGGCCGTAGCCGGTGGGGTCGGCGAGCAGTGCGGTCAGCACGGTCACGGCATTGCCCTCGGCCTGGTGGGTGGTGACCAGTTCGTCCAGCAGGGCGGTGGTCAGCAGCGGCACGTCCCCGTAGGTCACCACGACCGTGCCCTGGACCGGGTGGCCGGCCGCCTGGAGGGACTCCAGTCCACACTGCACGGCACGGCCGGTGCCCGGCACCTCGTCCTGGTCGGCGATCGTGAGGGTGGCGGCGTCGAGCCCCGGGAGTTCGTCGGCGAGGGCGGTGATGTGCCCGGCCACGAGGTCGCGCTGGTGGCGGACGACGGCGACGAGCTGCTGCGGGCCCAGGCCGGCCGCGGCGGCGAGGGCGTGGCCGATCATGGAGCGGCCACCGATGTGGTGCAGGATCTTGGGGGTCTTGGACTTCATCCGGGTACCGGCACCTGCTGCCAGGACGATGACGGCTGACGGCGCGGCACTGGCCACGGAGGATTCGGTCAAGGATCTACGCTCCTGCATCGATGCTTCACGGCGGGACTGCCGCAGGCCAGTCTAGACCGCCGGCTCCACGTGATCGTCACTCAGGACTACGTGGACGGCGTGACGTGTGCCGGGTGGGGCTACTCGACTGCCTCGGGGTCCGGCCCGTGAGGTGCGCGTTGCCCTTGCCGCCGCCGGCGGGGCGTTCCTACGGTGAAGCCAGTGCGACCGTTGATCGGCAACGTGTCGCGGAGGACGCCTGGGGGGGCACAGATGCCGACGATGAACGCCGAGTCAGCACTCGTGGGTGAGGCCACGGCAGAACCGTTCGGCCGGGCCACCTCCCGGCAATGGGCCGGCTGGCTCCTGCTGGCCTACCTGTTGGGCGTGTGTGCCCTGGTGCTCTCGGTCCGCCTGACCGCCCCGGGGCTGCCCGGGTTCACCGACTCCCTCGTCGCGTGGTCCGCCGAGACGGGAATCCTGGCCGGCCTGCCCTTCGACCACGCCGGGGCCCTGGCGAACGTGGCGGTCTTCGTGCCCATCGGCTTCCTGCTGGCGGGCCTGTGGGGGCGGCGCGGGAGCCGACGCGCCGGCACCGGGGCCCCGCCGCGCTCCGGCATGCCGGACTGGATGGTCTTCCTG
>JAPFFX010000383.1 GCA_026645375.1 Citricoccus sp. WCRC_4
GCGGCCGCAGCCGCGGCAACCGCAGCCGCCGCCGGTCCTCGGGCGCCGCTCGCGGCTGACCGGCACCGCCGGGTCCGGCTCCGCCTGATCGGCGGGGCCGCGCCCGTCCTGGAGACCAGCAGACGAAGGCCCCGGTTCCGTTCGGAACCGGGGCCTTCGTCATGGGCGGGTGACGCCGTGAGCGGGGGTCAGCCCACGGCGCCGGCGATCGCGAAGATCACCCAGGCGATGGCGAAGCCCATGAGGCCGATCAGCGTCTCGAGCACCGTCCAGGTCTTCAGGGTGGTCTTCACGTCCATGTCGAAGAACCGTCCGACCAGCCAGAAACCGGAGTCGTTGACGTGCGAGGCCACCACGGAGCCCGCGCCCACGGCGAGCACCATGGCGGCCAGCTGGACGGGGTTGTAGTCGGCGGCGGCCACGCCGGCGCTGACGAGTCCGGCCGCCGTGGTCAGGGCCACGGTGGCTGAGCCCTGGGCGATGCGCAGGATGGCCGCGATGATGAAGCCGGCCAGGATCAGCGGCACCCCGAGGTTCTCCAGGGAGTCCTCCAGGGCGTTGCCGATGCCGGAGGCCCGCAGCACTGAACCGAACATGCCACCGGCGCCGGTGACCAGGATGACGGAGCACACCGGCCCGAGTGCACCCTCGAGGGTCCTCTCGATGACGGCCTTGTCGGTGCCCCGGGCGCGTCCCAGGACGAACATGGCCACGATCAGGGTGATCAGCAGGGCCACCGGGGTCTCGCCCAGCACCCGCAGCACCTGGAACCAGGTGGCGTCGCTGGTGCCCTCGGGCAGGACGCCGCTGCGGTTGAGCGTGTCGAGCCCGGTGTTGAGGAAGATCAGGACCATCGGCAGCAGCAGCACCATGACCACGGTGGAGAACCGCGGCGGGTTCTGCTCGTGGGCCTCATCGGCCCGGCCGAGGATGTCCGGCACCGGCAGCACCCAGCGCCGGCCGGCCCAGCGCCCGAAGAGGTAGCTGGTCAGGTACCAGGTGGGCAGGGCCACCACCAGGCCGAAGATCATCACCAGGCCCACGTTCGCCTCGAAGAAGGTCGCGGCCGAGACCGGTCCGGGGTGCGGCGGCAGGTAGACGTGCATCACCGAGAAGGCACCGGCCACGGGCAGCCCGTAGGTCAGCACCGAGCCGCCCAGGCGGCGTGCCACGGCGAAGACCACGGGCAGCATCACGACCAGGCCGGCGTCGAAGAAGATGGGGAACCCGAACAGCAGGGAGGCGACGCCCAGGGCGAAGGGGGCACGCTTCTCCCCGAACCAGGCGATCAGCGTGTCCGCGAGGACCTTGGCGCCGCCGGACATCTCGACCAGCCTGCCGAGCATGGCGCCCAGGCCCACGAGGAGGGCGACCGTGGCCAGGGTGCTGCCGAATCCCTGGGTCGCGGTGGAGACCACCAGGGACGGCGGGATACCTGCCGCGAAGGCCGTGAGGAAGCTGACGAGGACGAGCGCGGGGAACGCGTGCATCCGCAGGTGGATGATGAGGAACAGCAGCAGGATGATCGCCGCGGCGGCGATCGCCAGCAGGGGGCCGGCCCCCAGCGTGGGGGTCCAGTCGTCGATGGTCATGGGCGGGGCCTTCGGATCGTCGAATGCAGCACGGACGGTCCCGGGGTGTGGGGACGTCTGCGCACAGGGGTGGACGCTCGACGGCGACAGGCCCGCCAGGACGGTCCGCTCAGAGACGTCCGACCATGTCGAGGGCCCGTTGGACGAGCTCGTCCACCGTACCGGAGTTCTCCAGGACCATGCCGTCCTCGTCCTCGCCGAGGACCTCGAGGGCCGCGAGCTGGCTGGGCACCAGGGACGCCGGCATGAAGTGGTCCGGCCGGTGTGCCATCCGGTCGGTGATGACGGCGGGGTCGGACATGACGTGCAGGAAGACGACCCGGCCGGTCGCCTGCCGCAGCAGGTCCCGGTAGGCGCGCTTCAGCGCCGAGCAGGTCACGATCGTCCCGCCGGAGCCGGACTGGGCGTCCATCCAGTCCCGGAGGGAGTCCAGCCAGGGCCAGCGGTCCTCGTCGGTCAGCGGGATGCCGGCGGCCATCTTCTCGATGTTCGCCGGCGGGTGGAACCGGTCCGCCTCCGCGTAGGGGCGGCCCAGGCGTGTGGCGAGGCCTTCGGCGAGGGTGGTCTTGCCCGAACCGGAGATCCCCATCAGGACCAGGTGCAGGGCCCCGGGGGTCCTGTCCGGCATCAGCCCTGGGGGGCGCGGTTGCGGCCGCCCAGGGAGCGGTCGGTGTCCCCGACCTTCTTCATCTCGGCGCGCAGTTCCTTCGGCAGCGAGAAGATGATGTCCTCCTCGGCCGTGACGACCTCGTCCACGGCCCCGTAGCCGTACTCGGCCAGCAGCCGCAGCACGTCCTGCACGAGGACCTCGGGCACGGAGGCGCCGGAGGACAGGCCCACCGTGGCCACGCCCTCGAACCAGGACTCGTCCACCTGGTGCGCGAAGTCCACCCGCTCGGCCCGCTGCGCGCCGTACTCCAGGGCGACCTCCTTGAGACGCACGGAGTTCGAGGAGTTCGCCGAGCCCACGATGATCATCAGGTCGCACTGCGGGGAGATCTTCTTGATCGCGGCCTGGCGGTTCGAGGTGGCGTAGCAGATGTCGTCCGAGGGCGGGTCCTGCAGGTTGGGGAACCGCTCGCGCAGGATGGACACGATCTCCAGCGTCTCGTCCACGGAGAGCGTGGTCTGGGACAGCCAGATCAGGTTGTCCGGGTCCTCGACCTGGATCGTCCGGGCCTCGGCGGGGTTGTTGATGATGGTGGTGTGCTCGGGGGCCTCCCCGTACGTGCCCTCGACCTCTTCATGGCCCTCGTGGCCGATCAGGAGGATGCGCCGGTCCTGCTTGGCGAAGCGCACGGCCTCACGGTGGACCTTGGTGACCAGCGGGCAGGTGGCGTCGATCGTCCGGAGGCCGCGGTCCGCGGCCTCGTTGACCACGGCCGGGGACACGCCGTGCGCGGAGAACACGGTCAGCGAGCCCTCGGGCACCTCGTCCAGCTCCTCCACGAAGACCACGCCCTGCTGTTCCAGGGTCTCCACCACGTGGCGGTTGTGGACGATCTCCTTGCGCACGTACACCGGCGCCCCGTGGTGCTCGAGCGCCTTCTCCACGGCCACCACGGCGCGGTCCACGCCCGCGCAGTAGCCGCGCGGCGCGGCCAGCAGGACCTTCTTGTCACCGTTCACGACGGCGGCGGCCTCCACGTCCTCGCGGGTGCGGCGGGCGCGGGGCACGTGGGGCATCCCGACGGCGACGGGGGCAGCGCTGGCGGATGCGGGCGGCATCGCGGCAGGCATGGACGAGACAGGGGGGACGGCAGACATATACGCCATTCTACCGAGCAGGCACCCGCTGGCCACCGGGGGTGATGGACGCCTCAGCGCCGCCGGCGGGCCCGGCCCCGGGAGAACAGTCCGGCGAGCACGCCCAGGACCGCCACGAGGGCGCCACCGGCCATCAGCATGACCGTGTCCGGCAGGGCGTACTCACGCACGCCCTCGGTGAGGGACTGGGCGGCGAGTCGCGCCAGGCCGGACACGCCGGTCACCTCCAGCCGGCCCAACGCCCACCAGCCGATGGCCCCGGCCAGCACCGCGGTCCCACCGGCGGCGACCAGCACGCCCCAGCGCCGCCCGCGCGGCGCGGTGAGCAGGGCCAGCAGGCCCGCGGCGAGGGCCGCACCGACCAGCCAGGGCCACTGCGGCAGCAGGGACACCACCTGGGCGAGCCGCTGTCCGCTGACCTGCGCGGGGTCCGGGATGTTGAGGTCGACCGCCAGGGGCGAGGCGCCGGCGTCGTCCCCGGTGGCCGGGCCCTGCAGGTCCGCCAGCGCCTGTTCGGCGCCCTCCCGGACGGCCCGCCCGGCGGCCTCCCCGCCCGGGAACATCCCGACGGACTCCGCCATCCGGTCCACGCCGAGACCGGCCAGCGGGGCCAGCTGCAGGTGCAGGGTGGCATCTGCGGGCCCGTCCGCCCCGGCCTCGACCGCCTCCAGCCGCTGCACCCAGTCCACGCGGGTCTGTTCCAGCGTCTGTGACCAGGCGCCGGGGAAGCGGTCGTCGCGCACGAGGCCGTCCGCCGCGCCCCGCACCAGTTCCATCAGTCCCTCCTGGAGGAAGGACGGGACCTGGTCCGGCAGGTTCTCCTGGACCAGGGATGTCACCTGACCGGGCAGTGCGGCACGCAGCCCGGGGTCCTCGGACATGGGGCCGGCGATCTGCCGGAGGGGCCCGGGGGTGTGGACCAGGGCATCGAGGCGGGCCCCGAGCAGGGCCAGGGACGCGAGCAGTCCGGCGAGCACGGCCAGGACGAGGGAGAGCACCGTGCGCATCGCGGCTCCGTTCACCGGTGGGGTTATCGCGGCCCAGCCTACTGATAGAACTAGAGGGGAACGACGCCACCCGTCGGCACCCACCAGTCGACACCCGTGGAGAGGATCCGCCCCGCATGGACGAGCCCCTGGCACCCGGTTCGCTTCCCGCCACCGCGGCGGAGACCGCCCCCGATGCCCCCTGGCCGCTGCGCGTGCTCTCGGAGAACCTCAAGCGGTACTTCGAGCGGGCACCCCAGGCGTGGATCGAGGGCCAGCTGATCGAGTTCAAGGTGATCCGCGGCAACGCCTGGATGACCCTGCGGGACCTGGACGCGGACTACTCGCTGCCGGTGACCGCCTGGCGCAACGTCGCCGCCACGCTGGACGGCACGGTCGAGCAGGGCTCACGCGTGGTGGCCTGCGTGAAGCCGAGCTTCTACACCAAGACCGGCAAGCTGAGCATGATCGCCTCGGCCATGCGCCCGGTCGGCCTCGGCGACCTGCTGGCCCGCGTGGAGAAGCTGCGCCGCACCCTGGAGGCGGAGGGGTTGTTCTCCCCGGAGCGCAAGCAGCCGCTGCCGGTCCTGCCGCAGCTCATCGGGCTGGTGACCGGTCGTGACTCGGACGCGATGAAGGACGTCATGCGCAACACCCACCTGCGCTGGCCCGCCGCCCGCTTCGAGGTCCGCGAGGTGGCCGTGCAGGGGGCGAACGCCCCGCGCGAGGTGATGGCCGCCGTCGCCGATCTGGACGTGCACCCGGAGGTGGACGTCATCGTCATCGCCCGCGGCGGTGGCGCCCTCGAGGAGGTCGTCCTGCCGTTCTCGGACGAGGCGCTGGTGCGTGCCGTGGCGGCCACCCGGACCCCGGTAGTCTCGGCCATCGGCCACGAGGCGGACCGGCCCGTGCTGGACGACGTCGCGGACCTGCGCGCCTCGACCCCGACGGACGCGGCCAAGCGGATCGTCCCGGACGCCGCGGTGGAACGCGAGGCGATCGCCGGGGCCCGGTTGCGGCTGGCCTCGGGGGTGGAGCGGCTCGTGCTGCACGAGGCGCAGCAGTTGCAGTCGCTGCGCACCCGGCCCGTGCTGGCGAACCCCGGATGGATGATCACCGAGCGGGTGGAGGACCTGGCGCGGTGGCGCGAGCGCGCCAGGACGTCCGTGGCCGGCCAGCTGGACCGCGAGCATGACGCCGTGGGGCACCTGCGTGCGCGCGTGCGGTCGCTGTCCCCCCAGCACACCCTGGACCGGGGCTACGCCGTCGTCCAGCACGCGGGCCAGGTGGTGCGCGACGCCGGCCAGGTCTCCCCCGGTGATGCCCTGGACATCCTGGTGGCCGCCGGACGCATCGCCGCCACCACTACCGGAACCACCCCGGGCCCCAGCGAGAGCACCGCCCAGAGCACCACAGAGGAGACTCGATGAGCACCCCCAGCACCACCCCCGCCGGTCCGGACGGGACCGCCGACGCCACCGCCGTGGAGGGGTTCTCCGCCGCGGACACCTCGGACATCGCCCGGATGAGCTACGAGCAGGCCCGGGCCGAACTGGTCGAGACCGTGACCCGGCTCGAGACCGGCGGGGCCGGGCTGGAGGAGTCCCTGGCGCTGTGGGAGCGGGGCGAGGCACTGGCCGACCGGTGCGAGGCCTGGCTGGACGGTGCCCGCCAGCGGCTCCAGGAGGTCCGTGCCAAGGCCGCCGGGGCCGGCACGGAGACCGGACCGACCGGGACCTGAACCGGTCATCGCGAGGAGACGTGGTGGGGAACCCGCGTCGCGACCAGACCGCGCCGGCGACCGGGTGCATTGACCGGGTGATTACCTGACCGGGTGCATTGACCGGGTGATTACCTGTAGGTAACGTCTCACGGGGTGGCCCACATCACCACGCACCATCTCGAACGGGCCCGTCACCGCCCTTTCGAGCCTCGCACCCGCCCCAGAGCGGCCACCGGAGAGGGACCGCACCACCATGCCCAGCATCCTCGATCGGGAGGCCATCATCGCCCCCCGGCAGTTCAACCGCTGGCTGATCCCAGCGGCGGCCCTGGCCATCCACCTCTGTATCGGCCAGGTGTACGCGTTCAGCGTCTTCAAGATCCCCATGATGGGACATTTCGGCACGGGTGATGTCGCCGTCGGGTGGATCTTCTCCGTGGCCATCGCCATGCTCGGCCTGGCCGCCGCCTTCGGTGGAACCTGGGTGGAACGCTCGGGCCCGCGCAAGTCCATGGTGGTGGCCGGCACCTTCTGGGTGACCGGCTTCCTCGTCGCCAGCCTCGGCATCGCCACGGGGCAGCTCTGGCTCGTCTACTTCGGCTACGGCGTGGTGGGC
>JAPFFX010000425.1 GCA_026645375.1 Citricoccus sp. WCRC_4
GAGGAACCGCGGCCATGCCCGGCGGGTCCTGTCCTCGGCCGTCTTCCCCATTGCCGCGTCCGCGGCCTGCGCCTTTTCCACGACCTGCAGTCTACGGCGCGGCCCCGACGCGGCGCCCGCCGGGGCCTCACCGCAGGCCGGGACCGCCCCCGACGGCGGCCGCGCACCAGATCCGGTGCATGGCTTGCCCCTCGCGGTGGTCGACGTCCGCGCCGCGGCGCCCGCCGGTGCCTGAACCGGTGCCTGAACCGGTGCCTGAGCCGGTGCCTGAGCCGATGCCGGTCTCGACGTCGGCGCGCCAGCGGGTCGCGGACGGCCCGAGGAGAGCGCGGAACGCCCGGCCCAGGCTCCTGGGGATGGCCGATGTCGCGGGCCGGCGCGCAGGACGGGGCAGGGACCGGGAGGAGTGGTCGGCCGGGAGCGCGACGGTGGATCGCAGCATGATGGTCATCTCCGTAGACTGGTGCCGAGAAGACTTTGCAGAGATTTCTTTGCAAAGCTGTCTATGCAAAGGTAGCTCTGCACATGCCCACTGACAAGTCCGCGGCCCCGGAGGATCGCGCGCCCGCCGGCGAGGCGCCCGCGCCCTCCCCCGATCCCGTGGCGGACGGACCGGCCCAGCTACCCGGCGTCGCCCCCCGGAAGGTCGACGCCCGGGCCATGAAGGCCTTCGCCCATCCATTGCGGATGTCGATCTACTCCCACCTGACGGACGTGGGGTCGGCCACCGCGACCGCCCTGGCCCGGCACCTGGACGAGAGCACGGGGCAGACGAGCTACCACCTGCGCCAACTGGAGAAGCACGGCTTCGTGGAGGAGGACACCGGACGGGGCTCGGGCCGGGAGCGTTGGTGGAAGCCGATCGGGTTCGCGGTGCCCACCTATGACCTGGCCCAGGACGAGGCGAACCGGCCGGCCATCCAGGCGATGCTGCAGGCCTCGCTCAACCAGCGCGCGGACGCGTTGGCCCGCTGGCTATCGGTGGAGAACCACGAGGAGCGGGAATGGATCGAGGCCTCGATCGACAACACCACGACCCGGGAGCTGACGGCAGCGCAGGCCCGGGCCTTGACCGAGGAACTGATGGCGGTCATCGACCGGCACCTGGGCAGGCCCGGCGATCCCTCCGGGGCGGCCGGTGACGCCGGAACGCCCCCGGACCGGCCGACGTCGGGCGGGGACTCCGCGGCGGAGACCCGCCGGGTGCGCCTGTACCTGAGCGTCTTCCCGCTGGCGGCCGACGACACGACGCCCTAGGTCGTCCTAAGTTACCCGTCGGTATTGCATGTGGTGGTCGCCGGTGGCACCCTCAAGGGGTACCCAGCAGTAACCCCGAGAGGACCGTCCCATGCGCCGTCGCATGTTCGAGACCGAGCACGATGACTTCCGCGAATCCGTCGCCGAGTTCATCAAGCGCCACGTCACTCCGCACGTCGAGCAGTGGGCGGCGGACAAGGGGCTGCCGCGCGAACTGTGGCGGGCCGCCGGCGAGCAGGGCCTGCTCGGGCTGGAGGTCCCGGAGCAGTACGGGGGCGGTTACCCGCAGGACTACCGGTTCAACGCGGTGCTGTTCGAGGAATTCTCCCGCGTCAACTTCGCCCTGCCGTCCTGCATCGGCATCCACGCGGACGTCGTCCCGCCGTACATCGTCAAGCTCGGCACCCCGGAGCAGCACCAGCGCTGGCTGCCCGGCATCGCCGACGGGTCCATCATCGCGGCCATCGCCATGACCGAGCCCTCCGGCGGCTCCGACCTGGCCAACCTGCGCACCACCGCGGTCCGGGACGGGGACGACTGGGTCCTCAACGGCTCCAAGACCTTCATCACCAACGGCTACTCGGCCGACCTGGTCGTGGTGGCCGCCCGGACCAGCCCGGAGAAGAAGGCCAGGGGCATCACCCTGTTCGGCGTGGAGGCCACCATGGAGGGCTTCCACCGCGGCCGCAAGCTGGACAAGGTGGGCCAGCCGGAATCGGACACGGCCGAGCTGTTCTTCGACAACCTGCGCGTCCCGTCCGAGAACATCATCGGCGAGGTGGACACCGGCTTCATCCAGATGATGGTGAACCTGCCCCAGGAACGCCTGGGCGCCGCGGTCTACGGGCTCGCCCACGCGCGGCAGATCCTGGACGAGACGCTCGAGTACGCCAAGGAACGCAAGGCCTTCGGCCAGCCCATCGGCGCCTTCCAGCACAACAAGTTCCTGCTCGCCGAGCTGGTGACCAAGGCCGAGGTCACCCAGGCGTTCGTGGACGAGGCCGTCCTGGCCCACACCACCGGCGAGCTGTCCGCCGTGGACGCGGCCAAGGCCAAGTACTGGGCCTCGGACGTACAGAACGAGATCCTGGACCACTGCGTCCAGCTCTACGGCGGCTATGGCTACATGAACGAGTACCGGGTCGCCCGGGCTTGGAAGGACGCCCGCGTGAACCGCATCTGGGCCGGCTCCAACGAGATCATGAAGGAACTCATCGGGCGCGATCTCGGGTTCTGAGCCCACGCCCGGCGCACCGGTGCGCCAGCCCTCTCCGGTGGCGTCCCGGGGCGCTGCTCAGTCCTTGAGCCGCGTCAGCGCGCTGCCCTTGTGGGCGGCCACGTGATCGGTCTTGTCACTCGTGATCTCGTACTGCGGATCCTCCGCCGAGGCACGCCGGGTGTGTCCCTTGTAGTCGAAGTCGCTGGTGTGGACCTTGGTGATGGTGCCCGAGACCCGGCCGGCCTCGGAGTTCCAGCTCACGTGGTCTCCCACGGAGAACGCGGTGGACTGTCCGGACATGATCGCTCCTGGGGTTGTGCTGTCGCACGCCCCGGGCGGGCCGGGACGGCTCGTTGCGGCCACCCTATCCCCACCGGGCGCCGGCCCCCTCAGCCGGGCCCCCCAGTGCGGGGCCGGCCGCCGATACCCTCAGCTGGGCCCGGGCGCCTCGCCCCGCGGGTCCGCGACACGCACCGGTCCTTCCCCACAGCCCGGTCTTGGACGATCCTGAACCCGGAGGTGCACATGCCGGAATGGCTGCTGGCCGGCGGTGCCGGCCTGATCGCCGGTGCGGCGCTGCTGCTGGGCAGCGCCATCGCCTGGTTCGTCGACGTGCCGCGGCAGGTGGTGGCGGCCGTGATGGCCTTCGGCTCC
>JAPFFX010000430.1 GCA_026645375.1 Citricoccus sp. WCRC_4
GGTCCTCGACACCGGCCCGCACCTCCCGCGACGTCCCGTGGACGGACCGCTCGAGGGTCTCCGTCACCCGCTGCCGGTCGCGGCCGGTGGAGCCCTCGCCGTGCAGCCGGGCCACGACGTCGTCCACGTCCGCCAGGGCCCGGAACTCACCCTGGGAACGGGACCGGGCCAGCGCCCAGGACTCGGGCAGCAACAGCCGGCGGGCCGCCTCGCGGCTGTCCGCGACCGCCACGTTGGCCGAGGCGATCACGTAGGGCTCGGAGTACCAGGACGAGGGGCGGAACTGCTCCCGGTAGTGGTCCAGGCCCGGGTGCGCGGCGTGGCCATCGCGCTGGAAGAGGGACGGCCCGCCCACGACGACGGCCAGCCCGGCCCGCGCGGCGGTCGTGAGTCCCTGCCTGCTCGCCAGGACGAAGAGGGGCGTGGCGGCGTCGTCACGCGGCCGGGCGGTGAAGGACGCCTCGCCCCGGAGGAATCCGGTGAGTTCCGCCAGGTCCCCGGGGAAGTCCCGGGCGGCGTCCTCTCCGGTGCGCAGCGCCTGGCGCACGGCCGGGGTGAAACCGAGGGAGCGGCCGACCCCCAGGTCGATCCTCCCGGGGAACAGGGCTTCGAGGGTGGCGGCCTGCTCGGCGACCACGAGGGGCTGGTGATTGGGCAGCATCACCCCGCCCGAGCCGATGCGGATGGACTGCGTGCGGGCGGCCAGGACGGCCATCAGCACGGTGGGCGTGGAACCGGCGATGCCCGGAACGCCATGATGCTCGGCCACCCAGAAGCGCCGGAAGCCCAACCGCTCGGACCGCTGGGCCCGGTCGACCACGGCGTTCAGGGCCTCGGCCTCGGTGGAGCCGGCCAGGGAGTTGGCGCGGTCGAGGATGGAGACGGGCACGCGGGAGGGGCCAGGGGCGGTCATACCAGCCTCAACACGATCCGGACCGGGGATATTGCCGGGGTTCAGGAGCAGCCGTTCAGGGGCAGCGATGCCGATGGCCGGGTTGCTACGGTTCGGCCATGGCCGTCATCTACGAGACCGCGTGCACGCTCAACGGCTTCCTGGCCACCGAGGACGACTCCCTCGACTGGCTGTTCGACATCCCGGGCGAGCAGCCCGATCTCACCCCGTTCATGGAGTCGGCCACCGCGATCGTCATGGGTTCCACCACCTACGAGTGGGTGCTGGAGCACGAGGACCTGATGGCCCACCCGGAGAAGTGGCCGGAGTACCTGGGGCGGCAGCCGCTGTTCGTCTTCTCCAGCCGCCGGTTGCCGGTCCCCGAGGGAGCGGACGTGCGGGTGCTGGACGGCGACGTCGGCCGGCACCTCCCGGAGATCCGTGCGGCCGCCGGCGACGGTGACGTCTGGATGATGGGCGGCGGAGGACTCGCCGCCCAGTTCCTCGAGGCAGACGCCCTGGACCAGGTTCGCCTGACCCTCGCGCCGGTGACCCTGGCCTCCGGCAAGCCGCTGTTCGCCGGCGACGTGCGGTGGGACCGGTTGCGACTGCGCTCGGCCGAGAAGATCGGCGAATGGGCCCGGCTGGTCTACGACGTCGCCCCGCCGTCGTCCCAGGGGTCCTGACCCGCGCCCTCCCCGCCACGGATCGTCGCCAGCGGGAACATGCCGGTCAGACCGGCATGTCCCCCTCCGAGGCGACGAAACAATCACGAAGTGGTAACGTCGATGGCCGTGCCTTGGGCCGGGTCTGTAGCGCCCTTGACCTCTTGCATGGGGCTTTCAGGAAACGTTCAGCAAGCGAACAGTGTCACGCAAGGTTGCGATTCAATAACATTCGTGTACGGTGTATAACGATCCGATCACACGCGAAGCATTGAGAGCATCCCCATGACCTACTCCTCCCGCCGTGCCCGCCTCCTCGCCGAGAAGCAGGCCCGCCGCACTCACCGCCGCCGTTCCCTGACCGTCAGCGTCGCCGGCCTGGCCACCGTCGCCGGAGCCACCATCGCCGGCGTGGCCCCGGCCGCGGCCAATGACGGCGGTGCCGCCACCGTCGACTACTCGGCCCAGCAGGGCTACAGCTGGAGCGCGGGCGACTCGTCCTCCGCCAGCACCTCCTCCGCCAGCACCTCCTCCGCCGGTGGGTCGTACGACTACACCCCGGCCTCCACCGGATCGTCCCAGGCGACCTACCAGTTGGCGTCCTACACCACCTCCTCCGCCAGCGGCTGGCGCGCGGATGTGGCCCAGTGGGCCACCGCCAAGGCAGCCGACCCGAGCGTCTACTACAGCTGGGGTGGCAACGGCCCCACCGCCTATGACTGCTCCGGCTTCACCCAGAGCGCCTTCGCCCAGGCCGGCAAGAGCATCCCGCGGGGCTCCTCGGCGCAGTACTCCGGGGGACAGAAGGTCTCCATGAACAACCTCCGGGTGGGTGACCTGGTGTTCTGGTCCAACAACGGCTCGGGTTCCGGCGTCTACCACGTGGCCATCTACATCGGCGACGGCAAGATCGCGCACGCCCGCAACCCGCAGATGGGCGTGTCCGTCACCAAGCTGAACTACAGCCCCACCAACATGCTCGGCACCGCCGTCCGGTACTGAGCAGTCCCCTCCGGGATCCCCGCGGGATCCTGACAGCGCACGGCCCGGTGGTCCGCGATGCGGACGGCCGGGCCCTGCTGCGTCCGGACCCGGGCTGTCGGGGCGGGGGCGGCGCCCGTCCGTCTCACAGGTTGCGGGCGATGAGCTCCTTCATGATCTCGTTCGTCCCGCCGTAGATCCGTTGCACCCGGGCATCGGCATACAGCCTGCCGATCGGATACTCGAGCATGTAGCCGTACCCGCCGAACAGCTGCACGCAGCGGTCGATGACCGTGCCCTGCAGGTCGGTGGAGTAGTACTTCGCGCGCGAGGCCATGGCGGCATCGAGCTGGCCGTCCACGTGCAGGGCGACGCAGTGGTCCAGGAAGGTCCGGGCCACCAGGACCTCCGTGCTGACCTCGGCCAGCGTGAACCTGGTGTTCTGGAAGTCGAAGACCTTCTGCCCGAACGCCTCGCGCTGGCGGGTGTAGTCCAGCGCCAGTTCGAACGCCAGCTCGGCGTAGCCGACGGCCGTGATCGCGATCGCCAGCCGCTCCTGCGGCAGCTGGGCCATCAGCTGGTAGAAACCCTGCCCCTCCCGGTCTCCCAGCAGGTTCGTCACCGGCACCCGCACGTCCGTGAAGGACAACTCGCGGGTGTCCTGGCCGTGCTGTCCGACCTTGGACAGCACCCGCCCCCGCTCGAACCCGGCCAGGCCCTCGGTCTCCACGGCGATCAGGGACACCCCTCGCGCACCCTCCCCGCCGGTCCGCGCCACCACGATGATCAGCCCGCCGTGGGTGGCGTTGGTGATGAACGTCTTGGACCCGTTGATCACGTAGTGGTCCCCATCCCGCCGGGCGGTGGTGCGCACGTTCTGCAGGTCCGAGCCGGTGGAGGGTTCCGTCATGGCGATCGCGCCGATGAGTTCTCCGCCGGCCATCCTCGGCAGCCAAGCGCGCTTCTGCTCCTCGGAGCCGTAGGCGAGCACGTAGTGCGCCACGATCGTGGAGTGGATGGAATACCCCAGGGACCCGTCCCCGGCCTTGCCCTGCTCCCACAGCACGGCGGCCTCGTGGGTGAAGTCGCCTCCGCCGCCGCCGTACTCCTCCGGGATGGAGATGCAGAGCAATCCGGCCTGCCCGGCGGCGAGCCACGTCTCGTGGTCCACCTGGTGCTGCTCGGCGAAGCGTTCGGTGTAGGGCGTGACTTCCCGAGCGAAGAAGGAGCGAGCGAGGTCGGCGACGTCGGCCACCTCGTCCTTCAGCCACGGCGAGGCATAGGCGGGGGTGCGGAAGGTGGCGGCCACGGGAGCTCCTGGATCGGTCCGGTGCGGGAGCGACAGGCGGAAGGGGCCTCGTCCCTGTCAGGGCACCGTAGGCGCCGGGGGCGCCTCGGGGCAATGGCGAGGACGCAGGACAGGTGCGGCACCGGGTGGTGCCACACCTGTCCTGTCGTCTGGTCCGGCTGGAGCTCAGGCGGCCCGGCGGCGGGTGATCAGCTGGTCCAGGCTGTAGCGACCCGGGCCGATGGCCACGAACACGAGGGAGCCAAGGGCGAGGGCCGCCACCAGCTCCCAGCCGTTGTTGGCCACGAAGAGGCCGTTGGGCAGGTGCACCATCAGCCAGGCGCCCACGGTGACGATGAGGGTGAGGACGGCGGCCAGCGGCGTCAGCAGGCCCAGCACGAGCAGGATGCCGGCGCCGAGTTCGACGACGGCCGCGAACGTGGCCGCCGCCTGCGGCAGCGGGATGCCCATCTCGGAGAAGGCCTGGCCGGTGCCGGCGAGGGTCCACTCGAAGAACTTCTGGGCGCCATGGGCGATGAAGATGACGCCGAGGATCACGCGGGCCACCAGCAGCAGGGTGTCCTGGACGGGGCGGGGGGTGGGGAGGAGCTGGGCAGCGGTGGTCACGGAGGGTTCCTTCGGTCGGTCGTCAGGGACGTCTGCGGGGGTGACACTGCGTGCCGTGCCCGCCGAGATAATTGATGCTTCAACTAACGTTGTCCTGTGGGGCACCCTGCCGTCAAGTCGGAACGGGAGCGCAGGGGTGATCCCGCCGGGTGCCGGCCGCCACCGACGGGTCTCATGCCGCGTCAGCACGGCAATCCCGCCTCGGCGTCAAGCGAGGGGTGAAGTTGCTCACGGTGGCCGATAGGGTGACCGCACGGCCCCAGCCGGGGGCCGGCAAGGCCGGCCAGACCATGGACACGCAGAGCACACACCGGATGTCTACCGACGGACCGGAACCGTCGGAACGCCACAGTGCCCGTGCCACCGTCCTGCTGTGGTGCCACCGACTGCTGCGCCTGGTGGTCACCGCCCTCGCCGGCTTGGGCGTCTACCACCTGGTCCTCGAGGAATTCGATACCCATGGCCGCCTCGTCTGGGGTTTCCTGCTCATCTGGGTGCTCTGTGCGTACGTTCTGCTGCCGCAGCTGAACCGCGTGCTGGCCCGGGTCTACGTGCCCGACTACTTCATCGGCAGGGCCAGGACGGCCGATGGGCTGCTGGGGGACCCGGTCAACCTGGCGGTCCTGGGGACTGCGGACCAATTGGCCGCGGCACTGCGCACGGCTGGCTGGACCGCCGCGGACCCGTTGAACCCGTCCACGGGCTGGGGCATCACCCGGGCGTCCCTGCTCCGCCGCAGCTACCCGGCGGCCCCGGTGAGCCCGTTGTTCGTGTTCGGCCGCCGTCAGGACCTGGTGTTCGAGCGTGAGGTGGCGGGCAGCCCCGCCCAGCGGCACCACGTGCGGTTCTGGGCCTGTCCGCCCGGCTGGAAGCTACCCGGTGGCTTCGGCGCTGACCTGGTCGGGGCGGCCACCTTCGACCGGCGGGTCGGGTTGTCCCTGTTCACCCTGCAGGTCACGCACAAGGTGGCCGAGCGGACGGACGAGGAACGGGACCTCGTCGTCGCGGCGCTGCGCTCGGCGGGCGCCGCGGTCCACGTGGTCAGGCATTTCACCACGGGCTACCACACCCGCAACGGGGGTGGGGATGCCATCGAGACGGACGGGGACCTGCCCATCGTCGACCTGCGGGCGGTCGCGGCGCCGGAGGGGACGTCCCGCGAGGCACCGCCGACGGGGGAGGCCCAGGGGGCGGCCGGGTCGACGAACGCCGAGTCCCCGGCCGGTCTGGCGCGTGCTGGGGCTCGGGTCGATCCGGCACGAGGCTGGTCGCCGGTTGAGCGGCACCGGAGCCTGTTCGGCTCGGGTACGTCGCTCGATCGGCTGGTCTTCTTCAGTGACGCGGTGTTCGCCATCGCCATGACCCTGCTGGTGCTGGAACTGATCCTGCCCGGTGACCTCGACCCGCGGGAGGTCGACCGCGCCCTCGCGGCACACCTCCCGGAATTCCTCGCCTACGTGCTGAGTTTCACGGTCATCGGGACCGCCTGGATGAATCACCACCGCAAGTTCACCGTCATCCGCCGGTACGACGTGCGCTTGCAGTGGCTCAACCTGTCGCTGCTGTTCCTCATCGCTCTGCTCCCCATGCCCACGAGCCTGCTCAGCGACTATGGCGGGCGGACCTCCCCCTGGCCCGTGGTGCTCTACGCCGTGGTGACGGCGGGGGTGTACATCACGTTGAGCCTGATCTGGCGGCATGCCTGGCGGGCCGGACTGATCGCGCCCGAAGTGGACGCCGAACTGTACCGGTACGTCCTTCACGGCGCCTGGCCGGTGCCCGCCGTCTTCCTCGGCAGCGTGCCCGTGGCGTTCGTGAGCCCGGAACTCGCGGCGTACTCCTGGCTCCTCCTCGTGCCGGTCCTGCCGACGGCGCGGTGGCTGCGACGCCGGAATGCCGGCCTGGCGGAACGGGAGTCGGAGTGAGCGAGGTCGTTAGGCCCGGCGGATCCTGATGGGTCCCCGGGCCGTGGCGAGGTCCACCACCTCACCGCGCTGGGTGATGACCACCTCCCCGGCCTCCACGAGACCGGCGGCCGCGGAACGGGCCTCGTCCATGAGGGGGCGCCAGTCGTTCCCGGGACCGGCCACGGCGCGGGCCGCCTCGCTCGGGCAGATCGTGGCGCCTTCCCGGCGGCGCGAGAGCAGGTCGAGGATCGTGCGCCGGAACTCCTCGCGCGGTGGATCTTCCTCATTCGGGCTCACGATCCCAGTGTCCAGCACTGCCGGGATACAGGCCAACGACGCCGGCCCGCCCGCCCCTGTCCCGCCCGCCCCTGTCCCACCCGCCACGGCCCGACCGGCAGGCCGCGTGCCGGGGAGAGCCGGAACGGGCAGGCTAGGCGACTGCACCGGCCAGGGCGGGGGCCGGCGTCGTGCCCCCGCCGGGCAACCTCAGGGAGAACCGCTCGCGCAGCAGCGGCATGACGAGGCCGCCGAACCGCTCGGCCTCCTCGGCGTGCGGGTAGCCGGACAGGCAGAAGCTGGAGCAGCCGGCGTCCACGAACTCGGCGATCTTTCCGGCCACCTGCTGCGGGTCTCCGACGATCGCGATCCCGGCGCCGTGCCGAACGGTCGCGATGCCGCTCCACAGGTGCTCGTCCACCCTGAGTCCCTCGGCCTGGGCCAGCTCCTTCATGCGATCGTTGGCCCGGGACTCGTTCCAGCGGCCCTTCACGGACTCCCGGTGCTCGGCCGAGGCGTGCGAGATGAGCTCCCGGGCGGCGGCCCAGGCCTGCTCCTCGGTCTCGCGGACGATCACCTGCAGGCGCATTCCGAAGTCGAGGGTGCGTCCCTTCCCGGCGGCGCGGGCCGTCATGTCCTGCACGTGGCTCGCGATGTTCGCGGGGGTGTCCCCCCAGAACAGGTGGACGTCCGCGTGGGCGGCACACAGTTCCCGGGCCGCCGGGGACATGCCACCGAGGTAGAGGGGCGGATGCGGGGACTGCACCGGCTTGGGCCGGACATCGACGCCGCGGGCGGTGAAGTACGTTCCGTCGACGTCGAAGGGCTCGTCCCTCGTCCAGGCGTCCTTGAGGATCTCGACGGTCTCGGTGAGCACGGCGTAGCGCTCGTCGTGGTCGTGGAACATCCCGTCCGCGGCCATCTCCGCGGAGTCGCCGCCGGTGATGAGGTTGACGCGCAGCCGGCCGCCCGAGAGCTGGTCGAAGGTGGCGAGCATCTTGGCCATCACGGTGGGGGCGATGAACCCGGCGCGTGCGGCGACCAGCATGTCGATCGTGGAGGTCTGGGCGCAGACCATGGCACAGGAGATGTAGGCCTCGTGGCACTCCGGCATCACCGGTACCAGCAGGTAGGTGAAGCCGGCCTCCTCGGCGGTGCGGGCGATGTGCGTGAACAGCTCGAGGCTCGGCGGCGTGGAGGCAGTCGGATCCCCGAGCCGCGAGGTGTCGCCCATCGTGGGGATGAACCAGCCGAGGTCGATTTCCCTGGTCACGCGCGCACACCCTTCGTCTCGTCCGACAACCCTCACTGCCGTCCATACTCTCGAAGCCGGGCCACGTCAGGCGACAACCGGGTGTCCTCGGGGTGAACTCCGGCTGGGAGGGTGCTCGGGGTGCGCTGCCGCGGTCCACCCGGCGCCGGCGGCCGTACCGGTGTCGGTGCCCGTGCCGAGGCCGGATCAGCCCCGCGCAGGCTCCGGCTCGGTGACGTCCGCGACGTCGGCCCCCAGGACCGCGATCAACGCGTCGGCGTCAACGGTGACGGCCGCACCCGGGGCGCCTGCGCCGATGGAGACCGTCTGTCCGCGCAGGGTGAGGTCGGCGATCACGGGCCAGGCCGTCGTCGAGCCGAAGGGCGTGATGCTGCCGCGAGGATAACCGGTGGCCGCACGGGCCTCCTCGGCCGAGGGCATCGACAGGCGGTTGACGCCCAGCAGGGCACGCAGCTTGGGCCAGGCGATCGCGCGTTCGCCGGGCACCAGCACGAAGACGTAGTCCCCCTCGCCGCGTCGCACCACGAGCGTCTTCACCAGGTGGCTCGGCTCCACCCCGCGGGCGGCGGCCGCCTCGGCCAACGACGACACCGGGCCGTGCTCGGTCAGGGCGTAGTCGATGCCCGTGGCGTCGATGGCGGGCAGTCCGGCGGGCCGGTCCGTGGGCTGGTCGGTCTCTGGGGTGCTCACGCTGTCAGCGTACCCAGCGCTGGATCCACCACCTCGACGGGGTTGGGACACGGGTGCAGGATGGGGGAATGAACTCCCAGGCACCTGCCCCTGTCCCCGGTGACGACCGCGACTGGACCTTCGTCATCACCGACGGTTGTGACGAGTGCGGTTTCCGGCCCTTCGACGCGGCCGAGACGGCCCAGAGGATCAGCGACGGCACGCAGCGATGGCGGGCGGTCCTCGAGCGTCCCGACGCGGCGCAGCGCCCCTCGGAGCAGGTGTGGTCCCCGCTGGAGTACGCCTGCCACGTGCGGGACATGGTCCGGCTGCTGGGTGAACGCGTGAAGGCGATGCGGGACCAGGAGGCCCCGGAGTTCGCCGACTGGGACGGGGGTGCCATGGCGGTGAAGCTGGCCTACTGGGCCGCGGACCCGGGCACCACGTGGGAGGACCTGGAGCGGACCACGCGCCGAACGGTCGGCGTCCTGGAGTCCGTGCCCGCCGAGGACCGGGGCCGGACGGGCCGCCGCTCGGACGGGGTGGAGTTCACCGTCGCCTCGCTCGGCCAGTACATCGGCCACGAGATGGAACACCACCTGCACGACGTGCGCGGCTGACAGCAGGCCCGCTCCGGGGTCACTTCGGGTGCGCGCTGGGACCTTCTGCACACCAGAAGCTACACACCAGAAACGACCTCGGAGGCGCCGAGCGAGCTGCGGACATCGCGCAGGAACGGAGGTGCCGGGTGGGCCACGCCCGGCCTAGCGTGGTCCCATCACCGGGACCGCGGTGGCCCCGGCGTGAACCCAGGAGGGACACCATGTCCGTCACGGAATCGGTCCAGCACCAGGACCGGGCTCCCGCCCTGCCGCGCGTCGTGGACCAGGCGACGTGGCAGGCCGAGCTCGACGACCTGCGCCGGCGGGAGAAGGCGGCAACGCACGAGCTCGACGCGATCGCCGCCCAGCGCCGCCGGATGCCCGCGGTGAAGCTGCCCCCGTACACGCTGGAGGGAGCCTTCGGCCCGATCACCCTGGCCGAGGTCTTCGAGGGCAAGCGCCAGCTGATCGTCTACCACCACATGTGGGAGCCCGGCGCGGAGTTCCAATGCGGTGGCTGCACCTACTTCACCTCTCAGTTCACCCGCCTGGACTTCCTCGACAACTACGACGCCCGGTTCGTGATCGTCACGCAGGGCCCCATCGACGAGGCGCTCGCCTACCGGCGCAAGGTCGGGAACCAGATGACCTGGTACTCGACGGCGCACAGCGACTTCGGGGCCGACGTCGGCGCCCCGCCGGGTGGCGGGTTCGCGCTCAACGTGTTCATGCGCGACGGTGATGACGTGTACCGCACCTGGCACACCACCGGGCGGGGGGTCGAGCAGCTCTCCCACTCCTTCGCCCTCATCGACGTGCTGCCCTACGGCCGGCAGGAGGAATGGCAGGACGTGCCCGAGGGGTGGCCGCAGGGCGAGACCTACGCCGGATGGCCCGACTCGCCGGACATCGCGCGCTGGTACGGCCAAGGGTGACGGGTAGCGGTCGCGGGCTCACTCCGGTGCGGGCAGCCAGCTGCGGACCACCCCGCCGTAGGTGCCCGGATCGGGCTGTTCGATCTCGCGCTCCCGCACCCCGAGCACGGCCGTCCAGGCCTTGTGGACCAGGTCGTAGTCATCGAGATCCGCGGTCGTCTCTCCCGGCTCGCGGTAGGTCATCCACCGGTCGCCGCCGGTGTGGAAGACATTGAGCAGGTAGCGGGTCCCGTCCCGTACCTGCAGGTCGTTCTCCGCCGTGCACCCGTACTGGCGCAGGGAGTCCACGAACTCGGCCACCAGGTCGAGCTCGCCCATCTGCAGCACGGGATAGAAGTTCTCGCGGTGGAAGTCGTACACGGTGGGCGCATCCTCCACGTAGATCGGATAGCGATGGTTGCCCGTGGGGATGTAGGCGATGTGCGTGGCCAGGTATGCCGTCTCGATGAACGTCCCGTCGTCGGCCCCGTCCGGGAACTCCGCGGCCCCGGGCAGCGGGTAGTCCTGGAAGAAGCGCCATGCCCTGGCGGGGAGGTCGCGCGCCTCGGGCGGCACGTCCAGGCCGGGGACGACCTGCGCCTCGATCAGGAGCAGGGTCCAGATCACCAGGGCGAAGGCGTCCTCCAGGGAGGCCTCGCCGGAGGCGAGCATCGGCTCGTAGTCGAGCTCCATCGCGGCGGACAGCGAATCACACCGGGTGAGGGCGGCGTTGGCGAGGTCGGCCATGTGCCCCACGCGCGCGTCATTGGCCTGGTACTGGTTGTGCGCGTAGATGGCCAGCGGCAGGACCGATCCGTAGTCGGAGCACTGGACCGCCCCCGGATCGCGGGCCAGGAAGGGCTGGACGAGGCTCGTGAGGTTCTCCCGCGCACCGTCGCGTGCCATCTGGTCGACCCCGGCGGTATTGGCGCTCGCGTACGTCACCTCGATCAGGGAGGCCACGGAGTCCTCCCAGAGGTCCTCGGCGGCCTGTGGCCGCTGCTCGTAGAGTTCGACCAGCTCCTCGACGCCCCTCCGCACCGAGAAGGCCGCCTCAGTGGACTCGGTCGCGGACCAGGACTCCGCCACCAGGGCCTGCTGCACCGTGCCGGAGGGGCGCCAGCCCTCGGGCATCTGCTCCGGGTCCAGCACGCAGGGCGAACTCTCCGGTGCCGAGCAGGACGTCAGCAGGATCAGTGGCAGCAGTGATGCGATCGCCGCGCGGGTCCGTTTCACCGATGGGCCTCCTGCCCGGGCCGATGGCCTGACCTCTGGCCCCCGCGCCGGTGGTCCGTGCGCGTGAGTCCACCGCAATGTACTCCTCCCGGCGGCTCGCCGCACCAGTTCATCGGGGAGAGCAGCACCTGGATCCTGTCTGCCGGACACCCTCGGTGGGATACTGGTGCCGCATGACCCGCCACCGGTGGGTGAGGATCCCCGCCCTGGCGAGCCGGCCGTCCAGCAGATCCCAGTGACCCCGGAGAATCCGTCATGAGCCAGACAGCGAGCCAACCCGGTGCCGACCACGAACTGAAGTCCAGGCACCGCAGCATGTGGGCCTCGGGTGACTACCCGGGGATGGTCGAGACGTGGCTGCTCCCCCTCGGGCCGAGGCTCGTCGAGGCGGCCGGCGTCACCTCCGGCCAGCGCGTTCTCGACGTCGGCGCCGGCACGGGCAACGCGTCCCTGCCGGCGGCGGCCACGGGGGCGAGGGTCACCGCCATCGACCTCACTCCCGAATTGCTGGACGCCGGAAGGCTGCGCGCCGAGGCCCAGGGGTTCGACCTGGAGTGGGTGGAGGCCGACGCCGAGCACCTGCCCTTCGAGGACGCCTCCTTCGACGTGGTGATGTCCTCAATCGGCGTGATGTTCGCCCCCCACCACCAGGAGGCCGCCGACGAACTCGTGCGCGTGTGCCGGCCCGGCGGGACCATCGCCCTGCTGAGCTGGACGCCCGAGGGCGTGGTGGGCGGGCTCTTCCGCACCATGAAGCCCTTCGCCCCGGCGCCCCCGCCCGGAGTGCAACCGGCGCCGCTGTGGGGCACCGAGGAGCACCAGCGCGCCCTGCTGGGTGATCGGGTGGCGGTGGAGTCCGCCAGCCGGGGCACCCTCGAGGTCACCGCCTTCGGCACGGCCCGCGACTTCGCCGAGCACTTCAAGGCGTCCTACGGCCCCACGATCACCGTTCGCAAGAACGCGGAGCGCGAGGGCCGTGCCGAGGAGTTCGACCAGGCGTTCCAGGCCTTCTTCGAGCAGGCGAACGTGGGTACCGAAGACCAGGCACACTTCGAGATCGAGTACCTGCTGACGGTGGCCACCCGGAAGTAGCCGATGCCGGTCTATCCCGGTATGGCGATGTTCCGGATGGTCATCTCGACGGTGTCGAAGGTGATGTCGAGCATGGCCTCGAGCTGTTCGCGGACGCCGACGACCACCTCCGTGGTGCGGGTGACGTCGGCGTGGGGCGACAGGAAGCACTCGATCCACAGTCGCGGCGCGCGCCGGGGGCCGTCGATGCGGACGAGGGCGTCCTCGACGTCCTTGTGCGTCATCAATCCGGTGGCCGCGGCCTGGGCGATCTTGGAGCACCGTTGCTCCGCGTCGGCCCAGGGGCCGGTGTGGCGTTGAGCGAGGGGGGCATCGCCGCCCTGGGCGAGACCAGGGCATGCACGTGCATTCGTCATCCGGGGAACTCCTGAGGTCTAGGCGGGTTCTCGCGTCGTCTGTAGGTTCCTCCCCGATCTGTTGCACGGCCTGAGAGTTTCCATCCCACCCGGGCGGGGCGGGACTTGCTCCTTCGGCGAGCACGGCGAAGACCGCGCCACTTTCCAGATGTGCCTCGGTGCGGCGGTGCGGGGGCCTGAGAGTTTCCCGGGAGGAGTTGCTCCTACGGCGCCCGACCGGTGCTGCTGGACGGGACTCTCCCGCCACACCTCAACGGCTATTCTGATGTGATTGCGATCACAGTGTAGTCAGACATTTAATTTGTATGCAAAATATGCGGTGAGTCACGTCACAAATGGTCATGATGCGGCCGCACCCCACTACCCCGGGGTGTTCGGAGACCCTTCCAGTGTCCCGGCCGGCGCGCCTACGCTGGTGGAGACCCGCAGCCCATTTCAGGGAGGGGACGTGCCGGAATTCCTGGACAGGTACGACGCCGGCGCCCAGCTGGCAGCGCGGCTCGCCCCGCGCTGGGCCGGGCACGCCGACGTCGTGGTGCTGGGCCTGCCCCGCGGTGGGGTACCGGTCGCGGAGGTGGTGGCCCGGGAACTGGGCGCCCCGCTGGACGTGATCATGGTCCGCAAGCTGGGGGTGCCCTCCTATCCGGAACTGGCGATGGGCGCCATCGGGGAGCAGGGCATCCGGCTCCAGGACGAGGGCACCATGCGGCACTTCGGGGTCACGCAGGAGCAATTGGCGCTGGTCGAACGCCGGGAGCAACAGACCCTGGACCGCCGGGCCCGGCTCTTCCGCGCCGGCCGGGAGCCGCTGGACCTCACGGGCAAGACCGCGATGATCGTCGACGACGGCATGGCCACGGGTTCCACTGCCCGGGTGGCCTGCCGGGTGGCCCGGGCCCTCGGAGCGGCGCGCGTGGTGCTGGCCCTGCCGGTGGCCTCGAGGACCGCCGTGGACTCGATGCTCATGAGCCGTGAGGCCGACGAGATCGAGGTGCTGGCCACCCCCCGGGGATTCCGGGCCGTCGGGGCCCACTACCGGGACTTCGCCGCCGTCGACGACGAGACGGTCGCCGCGATCCTGGCCCGTGGGACCTGAGGCCTCGACTGGGCGCGATCGGGTGTTCCCGGACGCGACGGCCCTCCCTACTGTGGGACGGGGAGAGGGCGCCAGCGATCCCTGCGGCGCCGACGGAAGGACCATCCATGCGCATCGTCATCACGCAGAACATGACCCTGGACGGGCGGATCGAGATGCTCGACGACTGGTTCGATCCCGCCGACCAGGACCCGGAGCTGATCCAGGAGATGCGGCGCCAGACGGCCCGCGAGGACGTGCTGCTGCTGGGCCGGCGGACCTTCGAGGACTTCCGCGGCTACTGGCCGCACCAGGCGGGTGACACCACCGGTGTGGCCGATGCCCTGGACCGGGCGGACAAGCGTGTGGTCTCCTCCACCCTGACCGACCCGCAGTGGGAGAACACGACCATCATCGGCGATGATCCCCTTCAGGCCGTCCGGGAGCTGCGGCGGCACGACGGCCGCGACGTGATCGTCACGGGGAGTATCCAACTGGCGCACACCCTGATCGAGGCGGCCCTGGTGGACGAGTTCCGCATGTTCACCCACCCGGCCTGGCAGGGCCGTGGACGGTCCTTCTTCCCGGACGGCTTCGACGCCCCGCGACTGCGGCGCATCGACGGGAGGGTCTTCCCCCACGGGGTCGTGTACGCCGCGTACGAACCGGCCGGGCTGGGCCACGCCGACGGTCCCGGGGGCGCCACGCTCGCCGGACTCGGTTCGGAGCAGGAGGACTGAGCGATGGGCAAGCTCATCTACTCCGTGATCGCCTCCCTGGACGGGTACATCGCCGACGAGGCGGGGGACTTCTCCTGGGCCATGCCGGACGCCGAGGTGCACCAGTACGCCAATGACGAGCTGGCCGGCGTCGCCGTCCACCTCTACGGCCGCCGGACGTACGAACTCATGACGCCGTGGGAGAACGACCCGGAGCTGGCCGCGTCCGCACCGGTGACCGCCGAGTTCGCCCGGGCGTGGCAGAGGGCGGACAAGGTGGTGTACTCCTCGACGCTGGACAAGGCCAGCACCCGGCGCACCACGCTGGAACGTCACTTCGACCCCGCGACCGTGCGCCGGCTGAAGGACGAGGCGGCGGGCGACCTGTTGATCGGCGGGCCGACCATCGCCGCCTATGCCCTGCGCGCCGGGCTCGTGGACGAGGTGAGCCAGGTGCTGCTGCCGATCGTCATCGGCGGGGGACTGGCGGTGTTCCCCCCAGGGCTTCGCCTGGACCTGGAACTGCTCGACGAGCGACGGTTTCGCGGCGGGGCGGTCGCGCTGCGGTTCCGCGTGTTGAACCGCACCAATACCGGTAGTCGCTGAAAAGGGCGGTAAGTTCATCTGTCGATGGAGACCCTCACGGCCGCACCGGCAGGACGACAATCGACGAACGCTCCGAATGCCCTTGTCAGGCGGGGAGTTCCCGGACGTCACTTCCGCCCCGAACTCCATGGAGTCCGCGGTGTCGCGATCCTCGGAGTCGTCCTGTTCCACCTGTTCGGCGCGGGCCGCATCTCCGGCGGCATCGACATCTTCCTCGCGATCACCGGCATGCTCTTCACGGCGATGCTCCTGCGAGAGGCGACCGAGACGGGTGGCCGGATCGATGTCTTGCGGTATACCGGGCGCCTGGCCCGGCGCATCCTCGTTCCCGCCGTGGTCGTGATCGGTGTCACCACCGCCATCGGGCTTGCCGTCCTGCCCAGCACCCGGCACGCCCAGCTCTGGGCAGAGGCGCGCGCGTCACTGCTGTACTTCGAGAACATCGAACTCATCAACTCGCAGCTTGCCTATGGGGCGGCGGGCCCCGAGACCTCCCCGTTCCAGCACTTCTGGTCGCTCTCGGTACAAGGGCAGTTCTATCTCGTCTGGCCCGTGGTCGCGGTCGTGGCCGTCCTCGTCGCCCGGTGGCTGAAGGTGCCTGCCGTCCGGGTCATGGCCGTGATGATCGGTGTGGTCCTGGCCGCCTCCCTCATGCTGGCGCTCTACGTCGGCAGCTTCGACCAGGACAAGGCCTATCTGATGTCGACCACGCGAGCCTGGCAGCTCGCCTTCGGCGGCCTGCTCGGCCTGGCCGGGGCCTCCCTGACCATGCCGCGACGGATCCGCCTACCAGCTGGCTGGCTGGGTCTGGCGCTGATCGTCTCGTGCGGTTTCGTGCTGGATGGCGCGGCACTGTTCCCGGGGCTCTGGTCGCTGTGGCCCCTGCTCGGCCTGACCCTGGTGCTCGCCTCAGCCGGGCCGGACGGTGGCCAGCAGGATCCCGCCGGGTATGCAAGCCGGTTCCTGTCCAACCCGATGTTCGCCTGGATCGGCGACCATGCCTACGCCCTGTACCTGTGGCACTGGCCATTGCTCATTTTCTACCTCGAGATCCGGGAGCGGGAGGCAGTGGGATTCCGGGGCGCGGCGTTGATCCTGGCCCTCGCGCTTGCGCTGGCCTGGCTGACCCACCGTCTCGTCGAGATTCCCCTGAAGAACCTGCAGATCCGGGTCGGCAGGCGCAACCTGCGAAAGCTCAACATCGCGTCCGCGATGATCGCCGTCACTGCCCTGGCCGTCGGGGGAGCCGCATCCACGGCAGCCATCCAACCGGTGACCCGCGAATACGCTGCCACGGTCGGCTGGGATGCCGAGACCTATCCCGGGGGATCCGTCGACGCGGGTTCGACCGACGTCCCGGACGTCGACTTCGTGCCGGCGGTCGAGGACCTGTCATCGGAACTGCCCGACTACTACGACTGGGGCTGCAGGCAGTCGGGGTCCAATGCCCCCGGGTCCGAGGAGACGCTGGTCTGCGAGGACCCGGACAAGCCGGCAGAACCCACCGCGACAGTGGTGCTCGCGGCCGGTTCACACGCCGGTCACTGGACGCAGGGCTTCCGTGCCCTCGCGGGGCAGTACGGCTGGGAACTCCTCATCGTCGATCGCCCCAACTGCCCCCTGGGTATCGCCGTGGACCCTGCGGACACGAAGTGTGAACCCTGGCAGGACAACTTCATCGAATGGCTCGGGACCGCGGACGTCGATCTCGTCATCACCCCCGGGACGCGCATGGCACCGGGTGACCGGCCCGAGTACATCCTGGAGGGCGCGCCAGGACGGTGGGAACAGATCACGTCGACGGGGGCGGACCTGCTCCTGCTCCGCGGTACTCCCCGCAGCGACATCAATGCCGCCGATTGCCTCGCCGACGGCAAGGACCCTGCGGACTGCGGGCCTCCGGTCGCGCAGATCAGCCCCGAGAATCCCCT
>JAPFFX010000431.1 GCA_026645375.1 Citricoccus sp. WCRC_4
TACCGGCGGCCTCCGGAGCGGCCACGCCCTTAATGGACCCGGTCGAACCCAAGTCGGAGTCACCCCGCCGCTGGGCCAGCTTCTTCTCCGTACCGTAGGCCAGGAACGTCGGGACCTCGGAGCCGCCGGCGGGGATGATGCCGAAGGGCACGCCGAACGCGGTGCCGCGCAGCCAGGCCGGCAGGGCCCGGCGGAAGTCCTTGCGGTCCAGGCGGGCCCGGCCGTTGGGCTCGATCTTCGTGGCGGACGGGTCGCGATGAATCCTGCCGGCGATGTGCAGCACCTCGCCCAGGGCCAGCAGGCCCACGGTGATGACCACGATCGAGATGCCGTCGAACAGCTGGGGCAGGCCCAGGGTGTACCGCACGGTGCCCGAGGGCCCGTCCACACCGACCATGGCCAGCACCAGGCCGATGCCCAGGGCGGCCACGCCCTTGACCACGGACTCGGAGACCACGGAGGAGATCGCCAGGAAGGCGAACACGGCCAGGGCGAAGTACTCGGCCGGGCCGAAGGCGGTGGCCATCTTCACCAGGGTGGGGGCGAAGAACACCACGAGCGTGGTGGCGATCAGCCCGCCGACGAAGGCTCCCACGGCGGCGGTGGCCAGGGCCTTGGCGGCCCGGCCGTCCTTGGCCATCCGGTGGCCCTCGAAGGTGGAGGCGATCGCCGAGGAGTTGCCCGGGGTGTTGAGCAGGATGCCCGCGGTGGAGTCACCGAACAGGCCGCCGAAGTAGACGCCGGCGAACATGATGAACGCCGCGGTGGGGTCCAGGGTGAAGGTGATCGGCAGCAGCAGGGCCACGGCCATGGCCGACCCCAGCCCGGGCAGCACGCCCACGGCGGTGCCCAGGATGGCGCCGATGAACACCCACAGCAGGTTCATCGGGGTCAGCGCGGCGCCGAACCCCTCGAAGAGCAGAGTCAGCTGTTCCATGTCAGAGCAGTCCTTCCAGGAAGCCCGAGGGCAGGTTCAGTCCCAGGCCGGCGTTGAAGGCCAGCTGGATGACGGCGGCGAACACCAGGGACACCACGACGTCGAACCCGGGGCGCTTGCTGCCCAGGGCCTTGCAGACGATCCAGAACAGTCCGGCGGCCGAGAACACCCAGCCCAGCACCGGCAGCACCAGGATGAACAGGGCGATGCCGCCCACCACGAGCCCGACCGTCTTCCAGTCCGTGTAGGTCTTCCAGCCCGTCGGCAGCGTGGCCTTCGGGTCCTGGCCGGCGATCCGGCGGCGCCCCTTCTCGGAGGCGTGGGCCAGGTCGCCCAGCAGGTCCGAGGAGAAGTCGGCGTTCTCCGCGTCGTCCGTGGGATCCGGCAGCCGCGGCGTGCGCAGGACCTGGATGGCGTGGACCACGGCCACCGCGTACAGCAGCACGCACACGATCGTGGGGAAGAACTGCGGGCCCGGCACCGAGGTGCCCAGCACCGTCATGGTCGCGGTCTCGTAGGCCAGCCAGGTGGCCAGGCCGGCCACCAGCACGGGCATGATCAGTTCGCTGCGCCCGGACCAGAAGGACCGACGCGCGGTCCCGCCGGAGGTGCGCTGCGGCGTCGGGGCCTGAATCAGGGTGCTCACAGTCCGAGTCCTTCCACGATGTCTTCGGTGCGGGTGATCTCCTCGTCGAGGAAGGAGTCGAACTCCTCGCCCACCATGTAGCTGTCCGTCCAGGAGTTGCGTTCCAGCGCGTCCTGCCACTGATCGGTCTCCCGGTACTCGGCGACGATCTCCTCCAGCTCCTGCAGGGCCTCACCCTCCACGCCGGGGGCCGCGGCCAGGCCGCGCCAGTTCGCCATGACGGCGTCCACGCCCTGTTCCTTGAAGGTGGGCACGTCCACGCCGGGCAGTCGCTCCTCGGAGGACACGGCCAGGGCCCGCAGCATGCCGGCGTCGATCTGGTCGGCCACCTCGTTGTAGCCGGACATCCCCGCCACGGTGGTGCCGGAGAGCATGGAGGTCAGGGCCTCGCCGCCGCCGGAGTAGGCGATGTAGTTCGTCTTCGCGGGGTCGATCCCGACCTCCTCGGCCAGCAGCCCGGTGAGCAGGTGGTCGATCGAGCCCAGGGAGCCGCCGGAGATGGAGGTCCCGCCCGGGTCCTTCTTCCACGCCTCGATGAACTCGTCCAGGGTCTGGTACGGCGAGTCGGCCGGGACCACGAGGGCGGCGAAGTCGTCGGCCAGGCGGGCCACGGGCTGGACGTCGTCCAGGGTGGCGCCGGCGTCGGCCAGCTCCACCGCGCCGACCATCACGCCGCCGGTGACCATCAGCATGTCCGAGCGGCCCTCCATCTGGGCGAACTGGCCCAGGCCGATGGTCCCGCCGGCGCCCGGCACGTTGACCACCTGGACGTTGTTGGAGATGCCGCCGGACTTGATGGCCTGCTGGGACTCGCGGGCGAACCCGTCCCAGCCGCCACCGGGGGCGGCCGGGGCCATCAGCACCAGCTTGGAGCGGGCGGTGGCCTCGCCGCCGTCCGCGGCGGCGTTCACCAGGGCCAGCCCGACGACGCCGGCCGCAGCCACGCCGAGGATGGTCCTCTTGACTGTCCGTGTGCTCATTGCTTTCCGTACTCTCAGTGCGAAGGTCTGGTTGCGGCCCGCATAGAGTTGTGAGCCGGATCACTACCGTGGCAGACCCGTGACGCGTGGCACAGTGGAAAACTGGTTGTGGTCATAAGAGGTGGTTAAGAAAGTTCTGGTCACCAGCACCTCCGTCAGCCATCCCACCAGCAGTCCCCCAAGCCAGCCCCCGCAGTCCCTGCAGTCCCCGAGCACAGGAGCAGTCATGGCCCTCGTCGGCGCCACGCCCCGGACCGGCCGGCGCATCCGCCGCCGGCTGCTGGCGCTGCAGGTGGCGATCGTGCTGGTCACCGTGCTGGCCGTGGCC
>JAPFFX010000019.1 GCA_026645375.1 Citricoccus sp. WCRC_4
CTGACCGGGACGAATCCAGGTCAGGGGGCCTACGTGGTTGCGGGGGCAAGATTTGAACTTGCGACCTCCGGGTTATGAGCCCGGCGAGCTACCGAACTGCTCCACCCCGCGTCGACTTCATCGACTATACAGACCATTCAACCCGAACTCAAATCGGTGTCCCACCGCCCGTTACCGGGCGGCCACGTCAACGGCACCGGGGGTTCACCGATCCCGACGCCGGCCGCTCCTCCACTCCCCGGGGCGCAGAGTGGCGGACCGTGCCGGGTCCCCGGGGAACACTTCGGGGGCAGGTCTCCCTGCCCCCGAAGTCGGAGAACGCGCCGGCGGCCGCGGTCAGCCCTCGGTGCCGGTGCCCTCCGTGGCACCGTCGGTGGGCTGCCCGGCACCCTCGGCAGGCGCCTCGCCACCCGGGGCCTCGTCCGGGGCGGCACCGCGGATCTCGTCGTCCGCCTGGGTCGCCCGCGTCAGCGCGTCGTTGAGGCGATCCTGTGCCTCGCCGTACGCTGCCCAGTCCCCCGAGGCCAGGGCCTCCTCGGACGCCTGGATCGCCTCATTGGCGTCCGTCAGGGCCTGGCTGAGCTTCTCCTGTGCGCTCTGGTTCTCCGGTACCTGCGGCTGGGAACCCGGTTCCGCGGCGGGGTCCTGTCCGTCGGCCGTGGAGGCCCCGGAGTCCCCCTCGAACACCTGGTCCAGGGCCTCCTCCAGGGTGTTGGCGAAGCCCACCTCCTCACCGAAGGCGACCAGCACCTTGCGCAGCGTGGGATAGGAGGTCGGGCCGGTCGACTGGATGTAGACCGGCTGGACGTAGAGGATGCCCTCGGCCACGGGCAGGGTGATCAGGTTGCCGTTGATGACCTCGGAGGCACCCTGGCGCAGCAGGTTCAGTTCCTGCGAGACCTGGGCGTTGGAGTCGAAGTTCGCCTGGGCCTGGCCCGGGCCCGGGATGGCAGTCTGGCGCGGCAGCTCGAGCAGCTGCAGGTGCCCGTAGCCCTCGGCCTTCTCGCCGTCCGTGCCGGTGCCGGCGTCACCGTTGGCGGCCAGGAACCCGTACAGCACGTTGCGCTGCTGGGCGCCCTGGGTGATCTGCGGGATGAAGTTGCTGGTCAGGGAGAACGCCGGTTCGTCCTTGCCCGGCATCCGCAGGGTCATGTAGTAGGGCGGCTGCTTCACCGTCGGGTCGTCCTGGGTCGGATCGGCCGGGACGGACCAGGCGTCGTTGTTCTGGTAGAAGTCCACCGGGTTGGTCACGTGGTACCGGCCCAGGAGCTCGCGCTGGACCTTGAACATGTCCTCCGGGTAGCGGACGTGGTCCATGAGGTTCGCGCTCATCTCCGAGTACGGCTGCAGGGAGGTCGGGTAGACCTTCTGCCAGGCCTGCAGCAGCGGATCCTCCTCGTCCCAGGCATACAGGGTGACGGAGCCGTCGTAGGCGTCCACGGTGGCCTTCACCGAGTTGCGGATGTAGTTCACCCGGCCGGTGAGGTTGGTCGCGGCGTCGGTGTTGAGGGCGTCCCGGGTCGCCGAGTCCAGTTGCTGCGCGGTGGAGTACGGGAAGGAGTCCGAGGTGGTGTAGCCCTCCACGATCCACTGCACGCGCCCGTCCACGATCGCCGGGTAGGCGTTGGAGTCGACGGTCAGGTAGGGGGCGACCTTCTCGATCCGCTCGACCGGGTCACGGTCGTAGAGGATCTGCGAGTCGGAGTTCACGTCAGAGGACAGCAGGATCTCCGTGGAGCCGAACTTGATGGCGTAGACCAGCTGGTTGAAGAAGCCACCCACGGACGGCCCGCCGTCACCGGTGAAGCTGTAGCTGGTGTCCTGCTCACTGCTGGCGTCCTGCGGCCGGTCACGCTCACGCGCCGGGGCGTCGTCGGCGGCTCCGACGATCGAGTAGCTCGGCGAGTTCGTGCCGAAGTAGATGCGCGGCTCGTAACTCGTGTCGTCGCCCAGCACGCCCTGGGTGGGGATGCCGGAGAGCAGGAAGGACGGACGGCCGCCCGCGGCGACCTCGGAGGCATCCGCGGCGACCACGCCGTACCCGTGGGTGTAGATGATGTGCTGGTTCACCCACGAGGACGTCGGGTCCACGTTGACGTCGCGCACCGAGATGATGGTGTCCTGCTTCTCGCCCTCGACCTCGTAGCGGTCCACGTGCAGGGTGTCCGGGAAGTAGTAGTACGGCCGGAACTGCTGCAGCTGGCCGAACGTCCGCGAGAGCAGGTTCGGGTCCATCAGGCGGACGTTCTCCGTGTTCTCGGCCTCACCCTCGAGGCTGCCCGCCTGGGCATCGGTGGAGCCGGCATACTGCGTGGCCTCCACCGCCGACAGCCCGTAGGCCTCACGCGTGTGCTCGATGTTCCGGGCGATGTAGTCCTGCTCGAGGGTCTCCTCGGAGGGCTTGACCTGGTACTCCTGGATGAGGAACGGGTAGGCGGCGCCGGCCACGATGGCCGCGACCACCAGCACCGCGGTGCCGACCAGGGAGATCCGCCACCGGCCGGAGAAGGCGGTGACGACGAAGAGGACGGCCACCAGCAGGGCGGCCACGGCCAGGATCGTGGAGGTCGGGATCACGGCGTTGACGTCCGTGTACATGGCACCCGCCCAGGTGCCGTCCTGCGACTGCAGGGTCCGGTAGCGGTTGAGCCAGTAGTTCGCGGCCTGCAGCAGCAGGAACAGCGCGGCGAAGACGGCGATGTGCACGCGGGCCGGGCGCTCGATGACGACCCCGCCCTGCTCCTTCACCCGGACGCTGCCGTAGAGGTAGTGCACCAGCAGCCCGGCGATGCCGGCGATCAGCACCACCGAGATCAGGTAGCCGACCACCAGGCCGAGGAACGGCAGCGTGGCCATGTAGAAGCTGTAGTTCAGCCCGAACTCGGGATCCGTGACCGCTTCCCCGGGCGCCCCGGCGTAGGGCACCTGGTTGAAGAACAGCAGCACGTCCTGCCAGGCGTTCATCGCGGCAGACCCGGCGAAGAAGCCGATCACCACGGGGATGCCGATGAAGACCAGGCGCCGCATCGGCTCCAACTGCCGCTGGTACTGGGCCAGGCTGTCCCGGGTCTGGGTGTGCAGGTTCTGCGGCCGCTTGCGCCAGGCCAGCCACATGGACAGCCAGACGGCGGCGCCCATGATGACACCGCCGATCAGGAACAGGGCCGCCCGAGTCCAGATCTCCGTCCAGAAGACCTCGGAGTACCCGATCTGGTTGTACCAGAGGACATCCGCGTAGATGCCGGCGAAGAACATGAACAGCACCGCCAGCGCGGCGACCACCACGATCGTGAGCACCAACGCCGAGGGACGCCGTGGCCCGGCGGGCCGCCCGCCGGAACCGGAGGAGCCGGCGTCGTTGCCGCCGCCGGGCTCACCGGGACGGCCGGGGCCACCCGGTCTCCCCGGGCCGGACGGCCCGCCGCCGAACAGTCCACCGGGACCGCCCGGGCCGCGGTCGCCACCGCGTCCATCGTCAGGTCCCCCGAAGAGACCGCCAAACCCTTGTCCGAAACTCACGTGCCCTTACCCCTCTGCGCCGACCGGCGCACTTCGTGTCCAGTTGTCCAAGTCCTCATCCGCGCCTCATCCGCAGGCCGGGGCCCGCGGTGCCTGCCCCCTGCCGAGGGCCTCCACGGCGGACCGGGCCTCGTCCAGGGTGCCCACCGCGTACACGTCGATGCCCTCGGGGACCCGTCCGGCCAGCACCTCGCAATTGCCGGCCGGGGCGAGGAAGTGCTCGGCGCCGGCCTCGCGGGCCCCGGCCACCTTCTGCACGATGCCGCCGATCTCCCCCACGGTGCCGTCGGGGTCGATGGTGCCGGTGCCGGCGATGTGCCGGCCTCCGGTCATCGCTCCCGGGGTCATCTCGTCGATGATCCCCAGGGCGAACATCATCCCGGCGCTCGGGCCGCCGACGTCCTCCAGGGAGATCGTCACGTCCACCGGGAACTCGAAGTCGGAGTCCAGGTAGACGCCCAGCAGCCAGCTGCCGTCCGGTCCCGGGTACACCGGGGCCTGGACGGTGCTCCCGGCCCCGTCCCGGACGATCCCCAGGTCGACGGTGTGCCCGTCGGACCGGTTGAGCTGGTCCTTCAGTCCCTCGAGCCCGGTCACCTCGACGCCGCCGGCGGAGACGAGCTGGTCCCCGGCCCGCAGCACCCCGGTCGCCTGGGACTCCGGGGCGAAGTCCGCCACGAACAGTTGCTGCCGGTAGTCGATCCCCAGGTTCTCGAGCGCGGCGGCCACGGCCCAGTTCTGCGAGGTGGTCATCGCCAGGTCGTTCTCCTCGGTGACCTCCTCGGACGTGGTGCCGGAGGGGTAGACGAGTTCGCTGGGGATCAGCGTCTGCGTGGGGTCGGCCCAGCTGCCGACCACGTCCAGGAAGGTGGTCCACCCGGTCGGTGGCCCGGACACGTAGACGGTGGTCAGGTCCAGGGCGCCGTCGGTGGGATAGGTCCGGGCGCCGTCCACGGTGATCACGGGCGAGCCGTCGTGCTCACCGATGGTGTTGAAGGTGGGGCCGGGCGACTCGACGATGTAGGGCGTGGGCAGGGCCAGCGCGGTGAGGGTCAGGATCCCGGCCACTCCCCCGGAGGCGGCGGTCAGCCGGCGACGTCGGCGCGAGACCCGGGAGCGTCGTGCGGCCTGGGCGAAGGAGACCGGGGCGCCGGATCCGGGCGCGGCCGACGGCGTCGTCGGCGGGTGTCCGTTCTCTCGCACGTCAGGGCACCTGTCTTCATGGGCTACTGCACCGGATGGCGGCGTCCACCGTCCGGGTGGCAGGGGCGGTCCTCCCGGACGGTGCCGGGAGGCTCTGGTCTGCACTTCATTCTAGGGGGTGCGGCCCGTCGGCTGTGCGCCCACAGTGAACCGGTGCTTGCGCTGCGGACACGGGCCTTTGGCGCGGATACTCTGGTGGCCATGACGAATCCCCCCAACGGCCCCGGTTCCTCTGACGGAGACGACCCGCTGTCCGAGATGCTCCGCCGGATGTTCGGCGGCGACGGACCGGACCCCGAGGAGCTGCGCCGCGCCCTCGGCGGGATGGGTGGCGGTCCGGGCGCCGGCCCGGGCGGCATGCCCGGTGGGCTGCCCTTCGACCCCTCGCAGCTCGACCCGGCCATGATGGGCCAGATGATGCAGCAGTTCCAGGCCATGATGCAGTCCTCCCCCGAGGACGGCCCGGTGAACTGGACCCTCGCCCGCCAGTCGGCCCGCCAGGCCGCTGCCGGCCAGGACCCCACCGTGGGTACCTTCGCCCGGCGGGAGATCGACGAGGCGCTGCGCCTGGCCGAGCTCTGGCTGGACGGCACCACCGACATCGAGTCGACCGGCCTGCTGGGCAAGGCCTGGTCCCGTGCCGAGTGGGTGGAGGCCTCCATGGACACGTGGCGCCGACTGACCGAGCCCGTGGCCGTGTCCATGTCCGAGGCGATGACCCGGGTGATGAACGAACAGCTCCCGGGCCAGGTGCCGGAGGAGATGCAGGGCATGCTGGGCGGCCTGCAGCCGATGCTCAAGAACCTCGGCGGCACCATGTTCGGCCTGCAGCTCGGCCAGGCCGTCGGGGCGCTGGCCCAGGAGGTCCTCTCCGGCACCGATTCCGGCTTCCCCGTGGCGGGCCACCAGCTGGCCATGGTGCCGGTCAACATCGAGGAGTTCGGTGACGGCCTGCAGGTCCCGGACGACCAGATCCGGATCTACCTCGCCCTGCGTGAGGTCGCCCGGATGCGCCTCTTCGTCCACTCCCCGTGGCTCGAGCGGGACCTGTACGCGGCCATCGAGCAGTACGCGGCCGGGGTCCACATCGACATGTCCCGGATCGAGGAGGCCGCGCGGTCGATCGACCCGACGGACCCGGAGTCCATGCAGGCGGCGTTCTCGGGGATGTCCTTCATCCCCGAGCCCACCGGCCCCCAGAAGGCGGCCCTGGACCGGCTGGAGACGACCCTGGCGCTCATCGAGGGCTGGGTGGACGTGGTCGTCACCGAGGCGGCCGCCCCGCTGGACGCGGCGAATGCGCTGCGGGAGACGATCAACCGTCGCAGGGCCACCGGCGGACCCGCCGAGCACGCCTTCGGAGCACTGGTCGGCCTGGACCTGCGCCCGCGCCGCCTGCGGGAGGCGGCCACCCTGTGGGAGACCATCGGGGCCGAGAAGGGCCGGGCGTACCGGGACGACATCTGGCGTCACCCCGAACTGCAGCCCACCGGCGAGGACCTCGACGACCCGACCGGTTACGTTGCCCGGCGCGAGAAGCGGGAACAGGCGGCGGCCGGTCTCGACGACGATCTGCGCAAGCTGCTCGAGGGCGGATACGACGACGGCGGCCGCAGTGGCCAGGACCGCGGCGAGGACACCGGCGATCCGGACGATTCCGGCCCGTCCGGGGACCGCCCCTCGGCGGACTAGCCCCCTGCCGTGTCCTCGTCCGGGCTGTCCGGCTCACCGTCCGCGGCGGAGAGGCCCCGGCCGGTCGCGAAACTGACCCCGGACAGGAAGGCCATGGCCTCGCGCTGCCGCGGGTAGCGGTCCGCCAGGGCGTGGAACGCCGCCGTGTGGTTGGCGTGCTCCAGGTGTGCCAGCTCGTGGATGATCACCCCGTCCAGGACCCAGCCGGGCATGTCCGCCAGCTCCGAGGACAGCCGGATCCGGCCGGTGCTGGGCGTGCACGATCCCCAGCGCCGCTGCTGCCGCGCGGACCAGACGACCTCCCGCGGGTCGACCCGCCCCTCCAGATACCGCCGGGCCAGCGCCCGGGCGCGGGCCAGGAGCTCCGCGTCCGAGGTCGGTCCCTCCGGCTGGCGCGCCGCCACCTTGCGGATCATCTTCCGTGCCCACTCGTGCTCCTCCTCGGAGGCCAGTCCCATGGGCACGGACACCTGCAGCCGCCCGTCCCGCCAGGACGCCGAGATGGTCCGGGTGCGCCGGGCCGAGCGCACCAGGCGCACCGGGGTGCCGTCCACCTCCAGGTCCAGGGTCTGGCGGGTGGGCCGGGCGGTGCCGGCGGGGCGTCGTCCGCGCATCGAGGTCATGGGTCCATTCTGCCGCCGGGCACCGGGCGGCCCCGGGACCGACGGGGCGGGTTGTGGATAACCCCGCAGGGGTCGGCCGCTGTGGTGTCACGATGGTCGGACGCCCGCAGCACCGCCTGGAAACCCGAGGAGTCCCATGCGCCTGAACCCCGGCCTGTCCCTGGTCCGCCTGACACCGGACGCCGTCCAGATCGGTTCCGGCACGGGATCCACCCAGCTGTCCGGCTGCTCGCCCGAGGTCCTGGCGTTCCTGGACCGGCTGCATTCCGGGATCGAGGACGGCCGGGAACCGGAGGTGGTGCGCAGCTGCGGGCTGGACCCCGCGGAGGCCCGGACGCTGGTCTCCTCGCTGGACGGCTTCCTGCACCGTCACCCGGCCCCGGTCGGCACCGGCCCAGGGCATGCCGCCGACGTCCTCGCCCAGGACGTCGCCACGGCCCTGGCCGTCGACCACGGTCCGGTGGACTCCCGGGAGCGGGCCGCCCAGATCGTGGCGCGACGCCGCGGGGCCGGCGCACAGGTCCTCGGACTGGGCCGGGCCGGCGCGGCGGTGGCGCGCAGCCTGGCCGCCGCCGGCGTCGGCAGGCTGGTCCTGTGGGACTGCGCCGAGGTGGCCACCGAGGACCTGGGCACCGGGTACCTGCCCGCCGACCTGGGACGGGTCCGTCCCGTGGCCCTGGCCCGGCGCATCGACGACGTCGGCCTCGACCCGGTCGTCCTGCCGCTCACGTCCCCGGCCAGGCCGGGGCCGGGCGGTGACGTCACCGTGCTGGTCACCCGCGGCGCCGCCGACCTCGAGGCGGTGGCCCTGGCCCGTGCGGCCGACCACCCCCTGTTGCCGGTCGTGGTCCGGGACGACGACGTGCTGGTGGGACCGTGGTGCGCGCCCGGCGTGTCCGGCTGCCCGTTGTGCTGGGACCTGGCCGCGGCGGCCACGGACCCCCTGCGCTCCACGCGGACCGACGCACTGCTGGCGGCAGGGGCCGGCCGGGAGGACCTCGCCTTGGCCACGGCCGCCGGCGCCCTGGCGGCCCGGCAGGCGCTGCAGTGGATCGACACCGCAACGATCACCGATGGCGCGATGCTGCACCTGCAGGCCGCCTCGGGCCGGGTGGACACCCTGACGGTGCCACCGCACCGGGACTGCGGGTGCGCGTCCGGGGCGGCCACCCCCGGGTGATCAGGCCGGCGCGGTCCCGTTGACCAGTTCGAGCACGTCCGGACCGTACTTCTCCAGTTTCGACCGGCCGACCCCGGGGATCCGCAGCAGCTCGGCAGGGGTCTTCGGGGCGGCCTCGGCGATGGCCACGAGGGTGGCATCCGTGAACACCACGAAGGCCGGCAGGGAGGCCGCCTGGGACGTGGACAGCCGCCAGGCCTTGAGCTCCTCGAACATGGCCTCGTCGTAGGTGGGCGGGCAGTCCAGGCATCGCCCGGTCTTTCGCTCGGCCCCGGTCTCCAACAGGTCCCCGCACGTGCGGCAGAGCGCCGGTTGCGAGCGCTTCCGGCCGCTGCCCCGCGCACCGGTGCCGTTCGTGCCCTGGCCGGAGGGCCGGCGTCGGGACTGTGCGCCGTGCCGGGTGCCGGCCTCCGGGTCCAGCGCCTCGAGGAACCGGGACGGCTTGCGGGTGGAGCGTCCCCCGGTGCCGCGGGCCAGGGTCCAGGTCAGGAACAACCGCAGCCGGGCCCGGGTGATGCCCACGTACAGCAGCCGTCGCTCCTCGTCGATGTCCTCCTGGGTCTGGGCGAAGCTGATGGGCATGAGGCCTTCGGAGAGTCCGACCAGGAACACGGCGTCCCACTCCAGGCCCTTGGCGGAGTGCAGGGAGGCCAGGGTGACTCCCTGGACGGTGGGGGCGTGCTGGCTGGCGGCCCGCTCGTCCAGTTCGGCGACCAGGTCGGTCAGCGTGAACTGGTCTCCGCGCGCGGTGGCCAGCTCCTCGGACAGGGCAACCAGTGCGTTGAGGGACTCCCACTTCTCCCGCACCGCGCCGGAGGCCTGCGGGGCGGTCTCCGTGAAGCCCAGCGAGGCCAGCACGTCCTTCACCCGGCCGGGCACCTGGTCCCCCGCCACGTCCTGGGCGGAACGGGCCGCCGCGCGGAGCTGCAGGATGCCGTCACGCACCTCGCGGCGCGAGAAGAACCGCTCTCCGCCGCGCAGCTGGTAACCGATGCCCGCTGCGGCGAGGGCCTGCTCGAGGGCCTGGGACTGCCCGTTGGTGCGGAACAGCACGGCGATCTCGGCCGCGGTGATCCCCTCGTCCAGGAGCGTCTTCACCTGGGCCGCGACCCAGCCGGCCTCGGCCTCGTCGTCGGTGCACTCGGCGAACACCGGGGCCGGCCCGTGCGGGCGCTGGGAGACCAGTTCCAGGGGCTCGGCCCAGCGGGGCATCGGCCCGCGGGTGCCGTCCGGGCCCGGGATCGGCACCTGCTGCCGGGTCCGCTCGTCCAGCAACCGGTTGGCCAGGTCCACGATCTGGGGGGTGGAGCGGTAGTCCCGGACCAGCTTCACCACGGTGGCCTCCGGGTACTGGGCCCGGAAGTCCAGCAGGAACCGTGAGGTCGCCCCGGTGAAGGAGTAGATGGTCTGCGAGGCGTCCCCGACGACGCACAGCTCCTGTCGCCCGCCCAGCCACAGGTCCAGTAGCCGGTGCTGCAGCGGGGAGACGTCCTGGTACTCGTCCACGATGAACACCCGGTACTGGTCCCGGACCTGGGCGGCGATCTTCGGCTCGGTCTCCAGGATGCCGACCATCAGCAGCAGCACGTCCTCGAAGTCGATGAGGTTGCGGTCGGACTTCACGTCCTCGTAGCCCTGGTAGAGGCGGGCCACCCCGTTCGCGTCCCACCCGGCGGGCATCTCCCGCCCTGCCGCGGCGGCGGCGTAACCGTCCGGGGTGTGCATGGAGACCTTCGCCCACTCGATCTCCCCGGCCAGGTCCCGCAGGGCGGCACGGTCCGTGGTGGTCCGCAGGCGCCGGGCCGCCTCGGCGAGCAGGTTCACCTTGTACTCGACCAGTTCCGGCACCGTCCCGCCCACGACCTGGGGCCAGAAGTACTGCAACTGGCGCAACGCCGCGGAGTGGAAGGTGCGGGCCTGCACCCCGTGCGCGCCGAGGTCCCGCAGCCGCGCACGCATCTCGGCGGCGGCCCGGGCGGTGAAGGTGACCGCCAGGGTGCGGTGCGGGTCGAACACGCCGGTCTGCACTCCATAGGCGATCCGGTGGGTGACGGCGCGGGTCTTGCCGGTGCCGGCCCCGGCCAGGATGCACAGGGGCCCGTTCAGGGTGGTGACGGCCTGGCGCTGCTCGGCGTCCAGGCCCGTCAGGATGTCGCGGTGTTCCTCGGGGTGATCGGTCACGGTTCTCCGGTAGGTGCTCTCGGTCAGTTCTGCAGGGTGCGTGGTTCGGGCAGGTCCCCGCCGAACCAGTGCTCGATCAGCGCCCGGGAGATGGACGTGACCCCCGGGATGGTGATGTCCCCGGCGGTCACCTGGTCCCGGAGTTGCTCCCGCGTGAACCAGCGGACCTCGGCGAGCTCCTCGCCGTCGGCCGCGGCGGCATCGGGTTCGTCCGTGACGGCGGAGAAACCGAGCATGAGCGACTGCGGGAAGGGCCAGGGCTGGGAGCCCAGGTACTGCGGTGAGTGCACGACGAGCTGTGACTCCTCGTGGATCTCCCGCACCACGGCGGCCTCCAGGGACTCCCCCGGTTCCACGAAGCCGGCCAGGGTGGAGAACCGGCCCGGCCCCCAGGCGGTGTTGTTGCCCAGCAGGATCCGGTCGTCCCGGTCCGTGATGGCGACGATGATCGCCGGGTCGGTGCGCGGGAAGTGCTCGGAACCGTCAGCGGGACAGACCCGGACCCAGCCGGACTGGGCCAGGGTGGTCGGCGTCCCGCAGCGGGGACAGTGGGTGTGGGTGGCGTGCCAGTTGGCGATGGCCTGGGCCTCGACGAACACCCCGGCATCGCGGTCGGTCAGGGCCGCGGCCACGTCCCGCAGCCCGACCCAGTTCACGTCCTCCGGGCGGCCCACGGGCACCCCGCCGGCCTCAGGACCCACCAGCAGCGGGTGCTCGTCGGCGGTCAGCAGGATCAGTTCCGCGCGGACGGCACCGGTCCCGTCTCCGGCCGGGTCCGGGCTCACGAGGGCGGCCGCGGACCGGCCGAGGTAGACGGCACCCTCCGGCAGGTCCCCCTCCGGACGGGCCAGCACGAGCTGACCGCCCAGTACGGGGGCGCGCCTGCCGCTGAGCCACAACACCCTGGCCTCCGGACGGGCCCAGGCCTCCTGCAGCCACCCCTCGTGGGCGCGCACCTCGCAGCCGCGGTCCACGTCCTCCCGGGCCAGGGGCAGCCGGCCCAGGGCAGGCAGGGTCTCATCCGGAATTCGCATGTCTCCACGGTACCGTCCGGCGGGGACGGTCCAGGGGCAGGCCGGCCGGCTGTGGACGATCCCACACGGCGGCGGTGGACGGGGTCCGCCCGGCGCGCGCCGCGCGTCGATCCGTCATTCGGGCGACTCGCCGCCCCGCACGAGCCTCGCACGCGTGGCGGGAAAGTACGGTTGGGTACGTGAACCGTACGCCCATGGAACTTGCTGCCTTGGCCAGCGCCGCGATCCCGGACCTGTCCCCGACCGGCGTGGTCGGCTCGCCGGACGATCCCCGCGACTTCTCCGCCGCCGTCGTGCTCGACCGGCAGGGGAACCGGTGGCGGGTGCGTTCCCCCCGCCATGAGGAGGCGGCCATGCGGCTGGAGACCGAGCTCCAGGTCCTCTCCGGGTTCACCCCCGCCGTCCGCGCCGCGCTGCCCTTCCGTGCCCCCTCCGTGGCCGGTGCCGTCCGGATCGACGGACTGCGTACCTTCGTCTACCACGACATGCCCGGCCGCGAATTGGACATCGAGCAGTTGGCGGGGTTGGGAACCCGCGGCATCGACGACATCGGCCGGGTCATCGCCGCCGTGCATGCCCTGCCCGCCGAGGTGGTGGAGAACGCCGACCTGCCGGTCTACACCGCCGACCAGTTCCGTCAGCGCCGGCTGAACGAGCTGGACCAGGCCGCCACGACCGGACGGATCCCCGCCCTGCTGCTGCGCCGCTGGGAGAACGCGCTCGAGGAGATGGAACTCTGGGACTTCACCCCGGTCGTGGCCCACGGGGACCTGCACGAGGACAACCTCCTGGTGGACCACGGACGCGTGGTGTCCGTGACCGGCTGGACCGACCTGCACATCGGCGACCCGGCCGACGACTTCTCCTGGCTGGCCTCCTCCGGTGACCAGGAGTTCACCGACGCCGTGGTGACGTCCTACTGGCAGCACCGCACCGGCGGGACCGTGGCGGACGAGCACCTGATGCGACGCGCCGCGCTGGCCGCCGAGTTCGCGCTCGCCCAGTGGCTCGTCCGGGGCGTCGCCAACGACGACGAGGACATGGCGGCCGAGGCCGAGGCCATGCTGTTGGAACTGCGGGACGACGTGGAGGACCACGGTGGCCAGGAGATCAGCCTGGCCCCTCCCGGGCCGCGCCGGGTGACGACGCCGGTACGTTGGCGCACCTCATCGATATCTTCGCGTTTAATCAATCCAGCCACCAACCCAGTCTAAGCAAGGCCACC
>JAPFFX010000024.1 GCA_026645375.1 Citricoccus sp. WCRC_4
CACCGTGACGCTGTCCGAGCCGGCCGTCGCCACGGTGCTGGCGGTCGTGATCGTGGGGGAGCGGCTCACGCCCATCGGCTGGACCGGGGTGGCCGTCATCTCCGCCGTGCTGGTCATCCTCGCGCTCGCGCCGACCAACGCACCGGCCCCCGCGTCAGCCATGGCACCGGTCCCCGCGTCGTCCACGGCGCGGACGCCCATGTCAGCCACCGCGTCAGCCCGCACGGCGGCCCACGCGCCGACCCGCACGCCGGCCCGCGGGGCCCGGAATGACGTGCCGTGGCGACATGACACGGAAAACTCATTCTCGGGGCATAGAATCCACGGTGATGAGCAGATTATTCGGAACTGACGGCGTCCGCGGCCTGGCCAACGGAGAGCTGACCGTCGAACTGGCAATGCAACTGTCCCAGGCCGCCGCCGCGGTCCTCGGGCACGATGAGTCGGACGGCCGACGGCCGACCGCGGTGGTGGCCCGGGACCCCCGGATCAGTGGCGAGTTCCTGAACGCCGCCGTGCAGGCGGGACTGGCCAGCGCCGGCGTCGACGTCTACGACGCGGGCGTGCTGCCCACCCCGGCCGCGGCCTTCCTCGTGGGGGACCTGGACGCGGACTTCGGTGTGATGATCTCCGCCTCGCACAACCCGGCCCCGGACAACGGCATCAAGTTCCTGGCCCGCGGCGGCGAGAAGCTCACCGACGATCAGGAGGACGCGATCGTCCGGCAGATGGACCGCGCCCCGCTGCGGCCCACGGGGGCCGACGTCGGGCGGATCCAGCGCTTCGCGGACGCCGAGGACCGGTACGTGATCCACCTGCTCAAGTCCCTGCCGAACCGGCTGGACGGGCTGAAGGTCGTGCTGGACTGCGCCCACGGCGCGGCGGCCGGCTGCTCCCCGCAGGCGTTCAAGGACGCCGGCGCGGACATCGTGGTGATCGGTGCCGATCCGGACGGGATCAACATCAACGACGGCTACGGCTCCACGCACCTGCAGAACCTGCAGCAGGCCGTGATCGAGCACGGCGCGGACTTCGGCATCGCCCATGACGGCGATGCCGACCGGTGCCTGGCCGTGGACGCCACCGGCACCGTGGTGGACGGGGACCAGATCATGGGCATCATGGCCGTGGCCCTCAAGGAGGCCGGCCGGCTCAAGGACGACACCCTGGTGGTCACCGTCATGAGCAACCTGGGGCTGAAGCTGGCGATGCAGCGCGAGGGCGTGCGCCTGGTGGAGACCAAGGTGGGCGACCGGTACGTGCTGGCCGGGATGAAGCACGGGTCCTACTCCCTGGGCGGCGAGCAGTCCGGGCACGTGATCTTCGCCGACTACGCCACCACCGGGGACGGCGTGCTCACCGGCCTGCAGCTCGGTGCCCGGCTGGCCGCCACCGGCAAGACGCTCGCGGAGCTCGCCCAGGTCATGCAGCGGATGCCGCAGGTGCTGGTCAACGTCAAGGGCGTGGACAAGTCCCGCACGGGCGTGGACGCCGAGGTCCAGGCCGCCGTCGCCGACGCCGAGGCCCGCCTGGGTGCCTCCGGCCGCGTGCTGCTGCGCCCCTCGGGGACCGAGCCCGTGGTCCGGGTGATGGTGGAGGCCGAGCACGAGGACGTCGCCCGCCGCGAGGCCGAGGACCTGGCCGGCGTCGTCAAGCGCGAACTCGCCCTGTCCTGAGCGGCCCTGGCCGGGGATGAGCAGGGCATGACCGCCGAGCAGGAGCCGACCGCGCCGGACGGGGAACCGTCCGGGGCGGACCGTGACCTCGAGGCGGTGGCGGCGGAGGAGGGGACGTCACCGGAGGAGGCCTCCCCGCGCATCAGCAAGGTCCTGCTGTTCCTCGGCGTCCTGGCGGCCGGGGCGGTCATGATCGCCATGGTCTTCTTCGCCATGGCCCTGCCGACCTGCGAGGACCCGGAGCGCGACTGGATCCCCTGCATCGGCCCCTGAGGGAGTCGGGGTCCTGCGCCCAGGGGCAGACCCGGGACCCAGGTCAGGTCCCGGGCCGCGGGTCAGGTCCCGGGCCCGGTGCCAGGGCGCGTGGTGGCCGTCCCGGCGGCGACGGTGCTGGGCTCGCGCTCCAGGACCCGCTGACGGGCACTGCGGGCGACCGCCGCGACCCCCCGCTCCAGGGGTCCCTGGCCGAACCGGCGGTGCCAGAACCAGGCGAAGGCGGCGGCCGCGGCCAGGTGCAGGACGAACCAGAGGGTGGGAGCGTCGTAGTGGACCTCCGGGGCCAGGGCGATCAGGTGCGCCGAGTACAGGGTCAGGGTCATCGATCCCATGGCCGCCAGCGGCATCAGCGCCCGGCCGGTCCGCTCGGCGATGATCAGGAACAGTCCGGTCACGAGCAGTCCCAGGCCCAGGCTGGCCCCGATGGCCAGGGTGGTGTTGGCGTGGGGCGTGTCGACGGCCAGCCACCAGGCCGAGGCGTCCGGGATCTCCTCGGTGCCGAAGGTCAGGGCCCAGTCCAGCTCATGCTCCGACATGTCCGAGGCGGCCAGGAGCGCGTTGTACCCCCCGACGGGTCCCAGCAGGAGGGCGGACAGCAGGTGGGACAGGGCGGCCAACACGGCGCCGGCACCGGCGATCATTGCCTGCACGCGCGTGCTGCGCAGGTTCAGGCGGCCGAGGCCGAGCCCCACCAGCAGATAGGACATGTACGCCAGGGCAGGGTAGTTGCCGGTCAGCAGCAGCTCCGAGACGGTGCCGAGGGGCTCCGTGACCAGGTTGACCACGGTGTGGTTCCAGGCGGAGGACTCGGGCAGTTCAGGCCCCACCCGCTGGAGCAGGACGGGAAAGATGACGGCGAAGGCCGCGGCACTGAGGAAGAGCGCGCGGGTCCGCAGGTGCAGGAACGGGATCGTCAGCAGGAAGAACACCGCGTAGTACGTCAGGATGTTGTTCGCCGGCGGGTCCCAGGGCAGGATGGCCGAGATGACCAGGCCGATGGCGCCGATCATCAGGGCACGGGCCACGAGGCCCAGGCGATCCGCGGCGAGTTGCCGTCCCCGGTGCGGGGTGGCCCCACCGGTGGTGAAGGCCAGTCCGACGCCGGCCAGGAGGGCGAACAGCGCGGCCGAGTCACCGGAGAACAGGTTCCAGGCCAGGGTGGGATCACCCGCGTCGGTCTCGTCCGGGAAGATGTGGATGGCCATCAGCCCGATCAGCGCCAGGCCGCGGGCGGCGTCGATGCCGATCAGCCGTCCGGCGCGCCGGGGTGCGGGGGGCGCCGGCTGGGCGACAGCGGATTGCTGGGATGCCTCATGCGTACTCATCGGTGTTCCTCATCCGTGAGGCGATTCTCCCGGGGGTGGGGTCGTCGCGTGATCTGGTGCAGGTACCAGACCACCACCGGCATCTAGGTCTCCCTTAGGTCACGCCTGTGCGGAGCCTGTGATCAATGGCCTTGTCAGACGCCAGGAGCGCCGCACGTGCCTGCGGCGCTCACAGGTTACGAGGCGGGACGGGTGGACGGTCGACGCGGTGGCTCAGGACTGCGAGGTGTCCGCCATGCCACCGGTCTGGGCGCGGCGGCCAGTGGAACCGTTGGGGGAGATCAGGGCGTCGCGGATCTCGGTGAGGAGCTTGACGTCCTCCGGAACCTCCTCGGTGGGCGATGCGATGCCCAGCTTGCGGTTGCGGGCCGCGATCATCTTGTTCATCGGCATGACGATGACGAAGTAGACCGCGGCGGCGATGAGCAGGAAGTTGACGATGGCGGTGAGCAGGACACCGAACTTGATGTCGTTGCCGTTGAGGGTGACCACGGCGAAGGAGTCGAAGTTCGGGGAGCCGGCGACTCCGGAGACGAACGGCATCAGGACCGAGTCGACCATGGCGGTGACGACGGAACCGAAGGCCGCACCGATGACGACGGCAACGGCCAGATCGACCACGTTGCCCTTCATGATGAATTCCTTGAATCCCTGGAGCATGCTCCGAGGGTAACGCGGACAGGAGTCGTCACCGCGTCATCTGCGCTGGTGTTCCGCCGGGCATCACCACCGGTGCGCCACGTCGATCACCAGGCGCGAGCCGGTGCCGGGGCCGTCCAGGATGGTCACGCGCATGGGCAGCCGGGCGCGGACGCCGAGCCCGAAGGTGGTCTGGCCCTCGAAGCTGCCGGCATAGGCGACCTGCCGGAAGGTCCGGTAGCCGTCCACGTCCGCCACGTGGTCCCAGTCCGCCGGGGCGTAGGTGGCCTGCCCGGCGTCGTTGTAGGCGCGGGCCTTGACGATGATCCGGATGTCCGTGCCGGTGAGCGGGACGTACTCGCCCTGTCCCTCGGTGTACACGCGGCCGTAACGGACGTCATACCCCTTGACCTTGTACCTCAGGTCCACGACCATCCGGTCGAAGCAGGTGTGGCGTCCGGTGCGGACCCCGGTGATCTGTGCGGTGGACTCGATGGCCC
>JAPFFX010000049.1 GCA_026645375.1 Citricoccus sp. WCRC_4
GATGGAGGGCAGAACCGCCTGCTCGGATGGGTCTTTCGTTGTGCTCCACGTTTCGGCGCGGTCTTGGGCCCCCGAGACGAACACTACGGTGGGATATCCTGTGCCTTGGCACTCCATGTACATCTCGCGGTCCCCGCCTATATTGACCAGACCTGAAAAGTCCTTGGCATGGCCAGAGTTGTTGGCACTCCCGCTTTGGGCGAGCGCCGGGGCGGCCGCGGCCAGCACCACCGCCGCCACGCCGAGCACGAGCGCTACACGTTTGCTCATCCTTGCCCCTTTCTGCTTCCCCACTGTCCCTGCGTCCTACTTGCTTGCGGCTCCCTCGAGCAGGGCTCCTTCCCTCACCTGCCCCTGGAGGCCATGCGCCATCTCCTCGACGGCGCGCCGCGTGAGCAGGATCACGGCCCGGTCTCAGCCGACTGACCTCCACCCCCCGGCATCACGGCAGAGCATCGCGCCTCCCCCCGGCTGACCGGGAGTCACGCCGCACCGCGTCCTGGACCACTCACCAGCGGCGCCCCTGAGGATTGCATGGGAATTGCCTGAGGAGAGCCCTGCGGATTTGACGTTATCGTCCTGATGCCTTTCACTGGTTTCAGACCTGCTTCGTGATCGTTCCGTGATCCGGCAGGAAAGTACGACAGCGGGCCTCCCCCACCAGCACCGTCCCTTGGGAGCCTCGCGCCGTGTATTCCATCACGGACGGCGGACGGTGCTGCTGTGACGACCGGGGACGGTTCGAGCAGGGGTGGGCCGACATCTCCCAAACATCATGCAGAACACCTCCACTGCCAAGACCGCTCGCCGTTCCATCGTCCGTCGCTCGGCCGCCGGCCTGGCCGGCGTCGCCATCGCCGGTGCCGGGCTGACCGCCCTCTCGGCCCCCGCCAACGCCGCCCCGGTCTCCACCTGGGACGCCCTGGCCCAGTGCGAGTCCACCGGCAACTGGTCCATCAACACCGGCAACGGCTACTACGGTGGCCTGCAGTTCTCCCCCTCCACCTGGCGCGCCTTCGGCGGCTCCGGCATGCCGCACCAGGCCTCCAAGGCCGAGCAGATCCGCGTTGCCGAGAACACCCTGGCCGCCCAGGGCTGGGGCGCCTGGCCTGCCTGCTCCGCCAAGCTGGGCCTGTACGGCACTCCCTCCAGCGCCAACGTGACCACCCAGTCGGTGGACTCCAACGCCGCCGCTGAGCGTGCCGCCGCGAACAAGGCCGCCGCCGAGCGTGCCGCCGCCAAGAAGGCCGCCGCCGCCGAGCGTGCCGCCGCCAACAAGGCCACCGCCGTCCAGCAGGCCCAGGTGCAGCAGTCCGAGCGCGCCTCCTCGGTCACCCCGGTCGAGCGTTCCGCCAAGACCGTCACCGTCAAGCCGGGCGACACGCTGGCCAAGATCGCCCGTTCCTACGGCGTCGAGGGCGGCTGGAAGGCTCTGCACGCCGCCAACGCCGACACCGTCGCGAACGCGAACCTGATCTTCGTCGGCCAGACCCTGCACCTGCCGGCCTGATCGACGTCCGTCAGGACTGACTGAACGCGTCGGATGGGGATTCCTCCCCATCCGGCGCGTTCTCTCGTTCCGGAGGCCGGCAGCTAGGGTGGAACGGCAGTCATCACCGCGCGCAGCGTCGACGATGGATCGTCCCCCGCGCCACGTCACACCAGACCAGCAGCCTCGAAGGGGAGCATCCATGACTCAGCCCACCAGCAGCCACACCCCCGCCCGCCGCGGATTCCGTGCCGTGGGGATCACCGCACTGGGTGCGATCGCGGCACTGACCCTGTCGAGCTGCGGTACCAGCGCGCCTGCCCTGGAGGACGTGTGGCCCGAGGTGAGCGAGTCCATCCAGAACGCCACGTCCGTGTCCATCGAGGGCAGTGTCACCCAGGGCGGCCAGGACATGTCCGTCGCGATGTCCGGCCAGATCGATGACTCCTCCTACTCGGGGTCCGTCGCCATGGGCGAGGCACAGGTCGAGGTCATCGGCAACGCGGAGAAGACCTACCTGAAGCCCAATGGCGCCTTCTACGAGGACATGGGCGGCGCCGGGCTGCAGGATCTCGTGGGTGAGAAGTGGCTGGAGATGCCCGCGGAGGACGGCGGCTTCACCATGTCCAGCTTCTGGTCCAGCGTCAGCGAGGACATCCCCGACTCCGATCAGTTCGCGGACTCCGAGTACACCGCTGAGGTCGTGGACCACAACGGCGAGGAGGTCTACAAGTACTCCGGCACCAGCGCCGAGAACGGTGAGCCGGTGGCCATCTACATCACCCAGGAGAACAGGCTCGTCCGCGTGGAGGTCGACCAGGCAGAGTCGGGCGAGGGCGGGGCGGCGGGGGCCTCGGCCTCCGCCTCCCCCGATGCCAGCGCGGGATCCGATGCCGGCACCGGGACCGTGGACTTCTCCGACTGGGACGCCGTCGAGCCGGTCGACATGCCTGCCCAGGACGAGGTCTTCGCCGTCCCGGGCATGTGACACCGACACGGGTCCGCCTGGGCGGACCCGTGGGACCACGAACGACGCCGGCCGAGTCACCTCTCGGCCGGCGTCGTCGTGTCCGGCGTCGTCTGTCGTCGTGTCCGGTGCGTGGGGTCCGTCGGAGCCCGCGACGGGACCGGCCGTCAGCCCGCGTAGCCGAGGAACCGGCCGGCCACGGCCACTCCCCCGTCCGTGGCCCGTGCCACGATCATGATGGTGTCGTCACCGGCGATGGTGCCCAGGACATCCGGCAGCCGGGACTGGTCGATGGCGGAGGCCAGGAACTGAGCCGCCCCCGGCGGGGTCCGCAGGATCACGAGGTTGCCGCTGGACTCCGCCGAGACGAGAAGCTCGCGGCACAGCGTCGCCAGGCGGTGCTCCATGGCCTCCGGGGACCGGTGCCCGGGGGCCTCCCCGGCCACCGGTCCCTCGGGAGGCACCGCGTAGGCCAACTGGCCGCCGTCGCTCCGGACGCGGTAGGCGCCCAGCTCCACGAGGTCGCGGGACAGCGTCCCCTGGGTCACGGAGACCCCGCGGGAGCGCAGCCTGTCCAGCAGCTCGGTCTGGCTGTGCACGGCCACCTCGGCCAGGACGTCCTTGATGGCGGCCTGGCGGGCGGTCTTGGTGGATGGGGCGCTCATCGACTCTCCGGCGGCGTCGCCAGGTTGGACCGGTACAACAGCCAGGCCATCAGCGCCTTCTGGGCGTGCAACCGGTTCTCGGCCTCGTCGAAGACCACGGACTGCGGGCCGTCGAGGACGTCGGCGGAGACCTCGAAGCCCCGGTAGGCCGGCAGGCAGTGCAGGAAGATCGCGTCGGGCGCGGCCTGGGCCATCGCCGCGGAGTCCACGGCGTAGTCCCGGAACAGCTTCTGGCGCTGTTCCTTCTCGGCCTCCTGGCCCATCGAGATCCAGGTGTCGGTGACGACGACGTCGGCCCCGGCCAGGGCCTGCGAGGCGTCCGTGGTGATCAGCACCGAGCCCCCCGTCTGGGCCGCGCGCTCGTCCGCCGCGGACACGATCGCAGGGTCCGGAAGATAGGACTCGGGACCGGCGATGCGCACGTGCATCCCGGCGGTCACTCCAGCCAGCAGGTAGGAATTGGCCATGTTGTTGGCCGCATCGCCGAGGTAGGTCATGACCAGGCCCTGGGTACGGCCCTTGTGTTCACGCACCGTCAGCAGGTCGGCCAGCAACTGGCACGGGTGGTAATCGTCCGAGAGGGCGTTGATGACCGGAACGGTGGCGTTCTCCGCCATCTCCTCCAGGCCGGACTGGGCGTAGGTACGCCACACGATCACGGACACCATCCGGGACAGCACGGCGGCCGTGTCCGCGATGGTCTCCTTGTGACCCAGCTGCGACTCGCCGGGGTTCACGATCAACGGCTGGCCCCCGAGGTCGGCGATCCCGGCGGCGAAGGACACCCGGGTCCGGGTGGAGGTCTTGTCGAAGAAGACGATCCCGGTCTGCGGTCCGGCCAGGGGCCGGTGCAGGAACCGGTCGGCCTTCATCTCCTGGGCCAGGTCCAGTACCTCGGACTGCTCGGCGGGAGTCAGGTCGGTGTCCACCAGGAAGTGGCGCAGGGCGGGATTGGGCGCGTGGGCCGGTGCGGGGGTCATCAGTGGGTCTCCTGGGTGCTCAGGTCGGAACCGCCCTGGCCGGACGGGGCGGGAATCCCCGCCAGCGCGGCGGCGTGGATGTCAGGGAGGTCGGCGATCAGGGCATCGACCAGGTCGTCGCCGATCACCAGCGGCGGTGCCAACCGCAGCGTGTCGGACCCCGTGGCGTTGAGCAGGTACCCGGATCGCAGGCCGGCGCGCACCATGGCCGGCGCCAGGCCGCCGTCGGGCACCGGGGACCCGGCCGGGACGGCGACGTCCACGCCGACCAGCAGCCCGTACTGGCGCACCTCGGCGACGGGGCCGAGCGCCCGCAGTGCCTCCGCGAGGCGTGCGCCGAGGCGCCGCACGTGCGCCAGCAGGTCCTCGTCCTGGATGACGCCCAGCACGGCCAGCGCGGCCGCGGTCGCCACGGGGTTGCCGCCGAAGGTGGTGCCGTGCTGTCCGGCGGTCAGCAGGGACGAGGTCCGCGCACCGAAGCTGACCATCGCGCCGATCGGGATGCCCCCGCCCAGGCCCTTGGCCAGGGTCATGGCGTCCGGGAGCACGGGGGCGTCCTGTCCCGTGACCTCCGGGGACTGATGCGCGAACCAGTGACCCGTTCGCCCGACGCCGGTCTGCACCTCGTCGAAGATCAACAGGGCCCCGTGCTCGCGGGTGAGGTCCCGCGCCGCCTGGAGGTAACCGGCCGGCCAGCCGTGCACCCCGGACTCTCCCTGGACCGGCTCGATGACCACGGCGGCCACGGTCTCGTCCACGGCCTCCCGCAGCGCCTCCACGTCCCCGCCCTCGATGAACTCGATGCCCGGCACGAGTGGTTCGAACGGTTCGCGGTAGGCGTGCTTGTACGTCATGGACAGCGCGCCCATCGTGCGGCCGTGGAAGGCGTTGCGCAGCGCGATGACCCGGCTGCGCCGGCCGGACGGGTCCTCGCCGCCGTGGCGCCTGGCCAGCTTCAGGGCGGCCTCATTGGCCTCCGAGCCGGAGTTCGCGAAGAACACGGTGGAGCCCTCCGGCGCGCGGGACAGCTCCAGCAGCCGTTCCGCCAGGCCGACCTGCGGGCCGGAGGTGAAGAGGTTCGAGACGTGGCCCAACGTCTGCAGCTGCGTGGTCACCGCCTCCACGAGGGCCGGGTGGGCGTGGCCGAGCGCGTTGACGGCGATCCCGCCGAGGAAGTCGGTGTAGCGCTGGCCGTCGGCGTCCCAGACGGTGGCGCCCTCGCCGCGGACCAGGACCGTGCTGGGCGCGCCGAAGACCCCGGTCAGCGCGTGGCTGTAGCGATCGAGGTAGCCGGCGGTGGAATCGGGCGAGGTCATGGGGCTCCTGTCTCAGTGGGGGCGTCGGGCAGCACCTGGGTGCCCACCCCGGCTGCGGTGAAGATCTCCAGCAGCATCGAGTGCGGTTCGCGTCCGTCCACGATGTGGGCCTGCGGGACCCCGCCGTCCACGGCGTTCAGGCAGGCGGTCATCTTCGGGATCATCCCGGCCTGGAGCCCGGGCAGCATCGCCCGCAGCTCGGAGGCCGTCATGGAGGACACGAGCGAGTCACGGTCCGGCCAGTTCGCGTACAGGCCCTCCACGTCCGTGAGCACCACGAGCTTGGCCGCGCCCAGCGCGACGGCCAGCGCGGCGGCCGCCGTGTCCGCGTTGACGTTGAGCACGTCCCCGCTGGGGACGCCGTCCGTGTCGATCTCCGGGGCCACGGAGGACACCACCGGGATCCGGCCGTTGTCGATCAGGTCGCGGATGGCGACGGGGTTGACCCCGGTGACCTCACCGACCAGCCCGAGGTCCACGTCCTCGCCGTCCACCTCCGTCCCGGTGCGCACGGCCCGGAAGAGCGCGGCGTCCTCGCCGGACATCCCGACGGCGTAGGGGCCGTGGCCGTTGACCAGCCCGACCAGCTCGCGGCCGACTTGGCCGGTCAGCACCATCCGGACCACGTCCATGGCCTCGGCCGTGGTCACCCGCAGCCCGCCGCGGAACTCGGAGGGGATCCCCAGCCGGTCCAGCATGGCGTTGATCTGTGGGCCGCCGCCGTGGACCACCACGGGATGGATCCCACAGTGGTGCAGGAAGACGATGTCCTCGGCGAAGGCCCGGCGCAGCGGTTCGGAGACCATGGCGTTGCCGCCGTACTTGATGACCATGGTGGTCCCGGCGAAGCGCTGGATCCAGGGCAGGGCCTCGATCAGCACCCCGGCCTTGGCGGACGCCCGGTCCCGGTCCGGTCCGGTGGCTCCCCTTGCGGTCACGGTCTATCCCTCAGCTCGAGTAGGCGGAGTTCTCATGCACGTAGTCGTGCGTGAGGTCGTTGGTCCAGATGGTGGCCTCGGCCTGACCTGCATGGAGGTCGATCACCACGGAGACCTCACGGCCGGAGAGGTCCACCAGGTCGCGGTCCTCGCCCACGCCCGCATTGCGGCAGACCTGGACACCGTTGAAGGTCACGTCCAGCAGGTTCGGGTCGTAAGGGGCCACGTCCTCCGGGACCGTGCCCACCGCCGAGATCACCCGGCCCCAGTTGGGGTCCTGGCCGAACACGGCCGTCTTGAACAGGTTGGAGCGGGCCACGGCGCGGGCCACGGCCTCGGCGGCATCCTCCGTGGTGGCGTTGACCACGCGGATCGCGATCTCGTGGGCCGCCCCCTCGGCGTCCGCGATCAGCTGCCGGGCCAGGTCGGCGCACACCTGGCGCAGGCCCTCCTGGAACGCGCCCGGATCGGGGGTGGATCCCGAGGCGCCGGACGCCATCAGCACCACGGTGTCGTTCGTGGACATGCACCCGTCGGAGTCCGCCCGGTTGAGCGTGGTGCGCACGGCCTCGGCCAGCGCCGCGTGCAGACCGCCAGGGTCGACGACGGCGTCCGTGGTGATCACGCACAGCATCGTCGCCATGCCCGGTGCCAGCATCCCGGCGCCCTTCGCCATCCCGCCGATCGTGTATCCGGGGCCGGCGTGCACGGCCGTCTTGGGCACGGAGTCCGTGGTCATGATGGCCTGTGCCGCGGCGTCCCCGCCGTCGACATCGAGGGCCTCGACGGCGGCAGTGACCCCCGGAAGGAGCCTGTCCATGGCCTGCGGCAGGCCGATCAGCCCGGTCGAGCAGACCAGAACGTCACCGGCGGAGACTCCGAGCCGCGCGGCAGCGTGCTCCGCCGTGGCATGGGCGTCCTGGAAACCCTGGTGGCCCGTGGCGGCGTTCGCGCCACCGGAGTTCAGCACCACGGCGTCGGCCCGGCCGTCGCTGACGGCCTGCCGGGACCAGTGCACCGGCGCTGCCGCCACCCGGTTGGTGGTGAAGACGGCGGCGGCATGACGGTCCGGCCCGTCGTTGACGACGACGGCGACGTCCGGCTTGCCGGTCGACTTCAGTCCGGCGGCGACACCGGATGAGCGGAAGCCGAGTGCGCTGGTGACGCTCATGGTGCAACCCCCTGCTGGGTCAGGCCCGTGTCCTCCGGGAGGCCGAGGGCGAGGTTCATGGACTGGATGGCGCCTCCGGCGGTGCCCTTGGCGAGGTTGTCGAGGGCCGCGGTGACGATGACGCGCCCGGCGTGCTCGTCCACGGCCAGCTGCATCACGACGTGGTTCGATCCCAGGACCGAGGCGGTGGTGGGCCACTGGCCCGGCGGCAGCAGGTGCACGAAGGCCTCCTGCCCGTAGGCCCGCTCCCAGGCCGCACGGAGCTCGTCCGCCGTGACTCCCGGGCGGTAGCGCGCGGTGGCAGTGGCCAGGATCCCCCGGGGCATCGGCGCCAGGGTGGGGGTGAAGGAGATCGTGACCGGTTCGCCGGCGGCCTGGGACAGGCCCTGCTCGATCTCGGGGGTGTGACGGTGCCCGCCGCCGACGCCGTACGGGCTCATCGACCCCATGGCCTCGCTGCCCAGCAGGTGTGGCTTCAGCGACTTACCGGCCCCGGAGGTTCCGGAGGCCGCCACGATGACGACGTCCGCGGGCTCCAGCAGCCCGGCGGAGAACCCGGGGGCCAGGGCCAGGAGGGACGTGGTGGGGTAGCACCCGGGCACGGCGATGCGGGAGGCCCCGGCCAGCCGCTCCCGCTGCCCGGGGAGTTCCGGCAGGCCATAGGGCCAGGTCCCCGCGTGATCGGATCCGTAGAACCGCTGCCAGGCCTCTGCGGACTCGAGCCGGTGGTCGGCGCCGGCGTCCACCACGAGGGTGCCCGGCGAGCGGAGCTCCACCTCCGCCGCGATCCCCCCGCTGGCCCCGTGCGGGAGGGCGAGGAAGACGACGTCGTGCCCCGAGAGCACCTCGGCGGTGGTCTCCTGGAGCACCCGGTCCGCGAGCGCGTGCAGGTGCGGTTGCAGGGCGCCGAGGCGCTCGCCGGCGTTGGAATGGGCCGTGATGGCCCCGATCTCGACCTCCGGGTGGCCCAGCAGCAGGCGCAGGACCTCTCCCCCGGCGTAGCCACTGGCTCCGGACACGGCGACTTTCAGGCTCATGCGCCCATGATAGGGGAAATATGCAGTCATGCCAATATTTATGCAGACGGTCGGGGCGTCATCAGGAGGCGAGCCATCGCAGCGCTCCCCGCGCGGGACTACCGTGGGCCGTATGACGCCGAACCCCGCGCCCACCACCCAGCACGCCATCCGTGTCGACGCCTCCGGCGGTCCCGAGGTCCTGCGCTGGACCGAGGTCCCGGTCCCCGCCCCGGGCCCCCGCGAGGTGCTCGTCCGCACCGCCGCGGCCGGCCTGAACTTCATCGAGACCTACCAGCGTTCCGGCGTGTACCGGATGCCGCACCCCTTCATTCCGGGCTCGGAGGGATCGGGCACGGTCGTGGCCGTGGGGTCCGGCGTCGGGAGCGAGGTCTCCGTCGGCGACCTCGTCGCCACTGCCGCCGGTTCGGGCACCTACGCGGAGTTCTTCACTGCGCCGGCCGACCAGCTCTTGCCGGTCCCGGCCGGCGTGGACCCCGTCACGGCGGCCGCGATCCCCCTGCAGGGGATGACCGCCCACTACCTGTGCCGGTCCACCTTCCCGGTGGAGGCGGGGCAGACCGTCCTGATCCACGCCGGGGCCGGGGGCGTCGGCCTGCTGCTCACCCAGCTGTGCGTGACCCTGGGCGCGACCGTGATCACCACCGCGTCCACGGACGAGAAGAAGGAGCTGTCCCGGCAGGCCGGGGCCAGCGAGGTCCTCGACTACTCCGGCTTCGCGGAGCGGGTCCGCGAACTCACCGGCGGCGAGGGCGTGCACGTGGTGTTCGACGGCGTCGGCAAGGACACCTTCGAGGAGTCCCTGCGGTCCCTGCGGGTCCGCGGCATGCTCGTGCTGTTCGGTGGCTCCTCGGGCCAGGTGCCGCCCTTCGACCTGCAGCGGCTCAACGCCGCCGGATCACTGTTCGTCACCCGCCCGTCCCTGGCGTTCTACACCCGCACCGCCGAGGAGACCCGATGGCGGGCCCGGGAGCTGTTCTCCGCGCTCGACGACGGCTCGCTGTCCTTCCGCGTGGGCGCCACCTACCCCCTGGCGGAGGCGGGCCGAGCCCATCGGGATCTCGAGGGACGGAAGACCACGGGCAAGTCCCTGCTCCTGCCCCAGTGACGCGAACCACCGGGGCGGTGGCGCGAGAACACGATAAACTGGCACGCATTCTTTTGTCGTCTACCAGCATTCACCTCTGACGAGAGCAGGCCGAGCCCCGCCGTGTCCACGTACCAGCCCCAGTTGCCCGCCGCCGCCAAGGCCCCTCCGGTCCGCACCCTCGTGGACGTGCTCGTGTCCACCGCCGAGCAGCACCCGGAGGCCCCGGCGCTCGACGACGGCGAGACCGTCCTGTCGTATGCCGAGCTACTGGACGAGGTCAAGGCCACGGGGCGTGCCCTGCATGAGGCGGGCCTGGGCGCCGGCGACCGGATCGGCATCCGGATCCCCTCCGGCACGGTGGACCTCTACGTCTCCATCCTGGCCGCGCTCTACATCGGTGCGGCCTACGTGCCCGTGGACGCCGACGACCCGGAGGAGCGGGCGCGCCTGGTGTTCTCCGAGGCGCGGGTGGCCGCCATTCTCAGCGGTGGCGGTACGGTCCGGACCTCCTCGGCCCGGCCCAAGCCGTTTCCCGCAGCCCGGCCGGCCGAGCCCGGAGACGACGCCTGGATCATCTTCACCTCCGGGTCCACCGGCACCCCGAAGGGCGTGGCCGTCAGCCACCGCAGCGCGGCGGCCTTCGTGGACGCGGAGGCGCGGATCTTCCTGCAGGATGATCCCCTCGGACCGGGTGACCGGGTGCTGGCCGGGCTCTCCGTGGCGTTCGACGCCTCGTGTGAGGAGATGTGGCTGGCCTGGCGGTCCGGTGCCTGCCTGGTCCCCGCGCCCCGGTCACTGGTGCGTTCCGGCATGGACCTCGGGCCCTGGCTGGTGTCCCGGTCCATCAACGTGGTCTCCACCGTGCCCACCCTGGCCGCCCTGTGGCCCCCGGAGGCCCTGGAGAACGTCCGCCTGCTGATCTTCGGCGGAGAGGCCTGCCCGCCGGAGCTGGCGGCGCGCCTTGCCGAGGACGACCGGGAGCTGTGGAACACCTACGGTCCCACGGAGGCCACCGTCGTGGCCAGCGCCGCCCGGATGGACGGCACGGGCCCGGTGCGCATCGGCCTGCCCCTGGACGGCTGGGACCTGGCCATCGTGGACCCGGCCACCGGGATCCCCGTGGCGGAGGGTGAGAGCGGTGAGCTGATCATCGGCGGCGTGGGCCTGGCCCGCTACCTCGACCCGGCCAAGGACGCCGAGAAGTACGCCCCGATGCCCACCCTCGGCTGGGACCGCGCCTACCGCTCGGGCGACCTCGTGGTGTGGGACCCGGAGGGGCTGCTGTTCGCCGGGCGCGCCGATGAACAGGTCAAGCTCGGCGGGCGCCGCATAGAACTCGGCGAGATCGACGCCGCCCTGCAGTCCCTGCCCGGTATCGCCGGTGGCGCGGCCGCCGTCCAGACGACGCCGGCCGGCACGCAGTTGCTCATCGGCTACCTGGCCGTGTCACCGTCGGCCCCGGATCCGGACCTGACGGCCTTCCGGGCCCGGCTCGAGGCCGAGCTGCCCGGAGCCCTCGTGCCCCGGCTGGTGACCGTCGAGACCCTGCCGACCAAGACCTCCGGCAAGGTGGACCGCAAGGCACTGCCCTGGCCCCTTCCCGGCCAGGCCGGACAGGGCTCGGGGCATTCCGGGTCCGGACCGAACGCGGACCTGCCCGTCGACCCGGAGTCCCCCGGCGGCTGGGTCCTGTCCCAGTGGACCGACGTGCTCGGCGTCGCCCCGGATGACCTGGACACCGACTTCTTCACCTCCGGCGGCGGTTCACTGGCCGCCGCGCAGCTCGTCTCCCGCCTGCGTGTCCGCTATCCGACCGTCACCGTGCGGGACATCTATGCCCACCCGCGGGCCGGTGCCCTGCTGGAGGCGGTCACCGGCAACGACGGCCGTCCGGTCGAGCCGGCCGAGCCGGTCCAACCGCGGCCCGTGGTCCGCACCACGCGCAGGGCCCAGGTCTTCCAGACGCTGATGGGCATCCCCCTGGTGATCCTCGTGGCCATGCGCTGGGTGGTGTACCTGGCCGCCGGCTCGAACCTGGCCGCTGGCTGGGGCATCCTGCCGGGGTCCCCCACCGTGTCCTGGTGGTGGATCCTGGCCGCCTGGCTGGTCTTCGTGGCCCCACCGGGCCGCATGCTCATCTCCGTCGTGGCCGCCCGGTGGCTGCTGCACGGGGTGACCCCGGGGTCCTATCCGCGCTCCGGAAAGGTCCACCTGCGCCTGTGGCTCGCCCAGCACATCTCCGACCTGGTGGACCCCGTATCCCTGGGCGGAGCGCTCTGGGTGCCCACCTACGCCCGATTGCTCGGGGCCCGGATCGGCAAGAACGTCGACCTGCACTCGGTGCCGCCCGTGACCGGCCTGCTCGAGCTCGGGGACGGCTGCTCCGTGGAACCCGAGGTCGACCTGTCCGGCTACTGGATCGACGGGGACGTCGTGCACATCGGGAAGATCAGCATCGGCCCGGACGCCGTCATCGGATCGCGCTCCACGCTGATGCCCGGCGCCTCGATCGGCACGGGCACCCGGGTCCAGCCCGGGTCCACCGTCGCCGGCCGCGCCAAGGACGGCCTCGACTACGCCGGGTCCCCGGCACAGCGCCTGGGCAAGGCCAAGTACTCCGGGCCGAACATCGACCCGCCACGGGCCACCGGCTGGCTCGCCCTGTCCGCGGTCGGGTCCGGGTTCGTGGCGCTGCTGCCCTTCGCCGCGGCCGCGCTGGCGGCCCTGCTGGGGTTGTGGTCGCTCACCTGGTGGCCCGACTGGCAGCCCGGTGGCGGCGCGGCCCCCGCGACGCTCTTCGGCTCCGGCTGGCGCCTGCTGGCGGTGAGCCCCCTGCTCGCGCTCGTCTGGTTCGGGCTGAACATGGTCTTCACCGTGATCGTCGTCCGGTGGCTGTCGGTGGGCGTGAGTGAGGGCTACCATGCCGTGCGCTCCCGGGTCGGCTGGCAGCTCTGGGCCACCGAGCGCGTGATGGACACGGCGCGGGACCTGTTGTTCCCGCTCTACGCCTCCCGCTTCACCCCGGTGTGGCTGCGCTGGCTGGGTGCCGAGGTCGGCACCAACGTGGAGGCATCCACGGTCATCCTGCAGCCCGCCCTGACCCAGATCGGGGATGACGCCTTCCTGGCGGACGACACGATGGTGGGTTCCTACGAGCTGCAGCGCGGCTGGATGTACGTGGGCCAGGCCCGGGTCGGCCGGAAGTCGTTCGTGGGCAACTCCGGCATGGTGGCCGCGGGCCGCAAGCTGTCCAGGAACTCCCTCGTGGCGGTGCTGTCCGCCACGCCGAAGAAGACCAAGGCCGGCTCCTCCTGGCTCGGCTCCCCGCCGGTCCGGTTGCGCCGGACCGAGGTCGAGGCCGAGGATGCCCTGACCTACGACCCCCCGGCCGCCCTCAAGCGCGCCCGCACCGGATGGGAACTGCTCCGCAGCATCCCGGTCTGGGTCTCCACCGTCATCGCCGTCCTCGTGGCCCTCGCCCTGGAGGGACTGGCCCACCTCGGTGGCGGTGCCGCCGAGGGGCCCGGCCCGGGCGGTTGGTGGCTGCCCGTGCTGCTGGGCGGAGTGGTGCTGATGCTGGCCGGCGCGCTGGCCGCCGGTTCCTCGGTACTCGCCAAGAAGGTCCTCGTCGGCCGGATCACCGCCGGCGAGCACCCGTTGTGGAGTTCGTTCATCTGGCGGAACGAGGTGGTGGACACGTTCATCGAGATGGTCTCCGCCCCGTGGTTCGGCCGGCTGTCCTCGGGAACGCCGTCACTCGTGTGGTGGCTGCGGGCGCTGGGCGCGCGCATCGGTCACGGCGTGTGGTGTGAGTCCTATTGGCTCCCGGAGGCGGACCTGGTCACCCTGGGCGACTCCTCCACCGTCAACCGCGGTTGCGTGGTCCAGACCCACCTGTTCCACGACCGGGTGATGTCCATCGACACCGTCCGCTTCGGCGACGGCGCGACCCTGGGCCCGAACTCCGTCATCCTCCCGGCCGCCTCGATCGGTGACGGCGGTACCGTGGGTGCCGGATCGCTGGTGATGCGCGGCGAGATGGTGCCGGGACACACCTGGTGGATCGGCAACCCCGTGGCGCCGTGGAAGGGCCCCAAGGTCAAGGGCCTGGCCGCCGCGATCACGCGCCTGGAACGCCGGGAGGCCAAGGCCGCCCGGGCGGCGGCCGCGAAGGCTGCGAAGGCGGAGAAGGCACCGGCCCGGACCGCCGCGGTCCCGGCGGACCAGTCCCCCCAGGACCACCCCCGAGACCGTCAGGAGCAGACCCACCCGTGAGCGACGTCAGAGCGGCCATCCCCGATCCCTACCTTCCCGGATCGGGAACCCCGGACTACGGCGTCGGCCACTACGACCTCACCCTCGAGGTCAAGCTGGCCGCCAACCGGGTCTCCGGCACGGCCCGCCTCGAGGGCACCCTGCTGAACCGGGCCAAGAGGATCGAGCTGGACCTGCACGGCCTCTCGGCGACGCGGGTCACGGCGGTCTCGCGAGACCGCTCCGTGAAGGTCGCCAAGTACGCCAAGCGCAACAGCAGGCTCGTGATCGACCTGGCCTCAGCGCTCGACGCCGGCACTCCCCTGACCCTGCAGGTCACCTATTCCGGGGTTCCGCGGATGATGCACGGCACCTGGGGCGAGATCGGCTGGGAGGAACTGGAGGACGGCGTGCTGGTGGCCGGTCAGCCCAACGGCGCGTCCACCTGGTTCCCCTGCGTGGACCACCCCTCGGTGAAGTCGACCTACCACTTCACCATCAGCACCGATGCCGGTTACCTCCCGGTCTGCAACGGACTGCCCACGGGGCACCGCCGCCGGTCCTCGCGGGAGGAATGGACCTGGGAGTTGCGCGAGCCTGCGCCCACCTACCTCGTCACGGTGCAGATCGGCCGGTACCAGCTGGTGGCCGTGCCCGAGCGGACGCCCGGACGGCACCGCGCCGCAGGGCCTGTCCGGGAAGCGGTCCAGGGGCTGCTGGACGGGCTGGTCCCCGGGCGGGACGAGAGGCCGCAGGGTGAGCACCACGAGGAGTGGCCGGACCACGCCGCCCCGGTCTTCCTGGCCACCACCCCGGCACTGCAGGACCGCGCGCAGGCGGTCCTGGGCCTGCAGACGGAGATGATGGCCTGCTTCAGCTGGCACTTCGGCCCGTACCCCTTCTCCCGCTACACCGCCGTCGTCACGGACGATCCGCTCGAGATCCCCCTCGAGGCCGCCTCGCTGTCCATCTTCGGCTCGAACCACCTGACCGGATCGTGGGCCGCCGAACGGCTCGTGGCCCATGAGCTGGCCCACCAGTGGTTCGGCAACGCCCTGACGCTGCGCCAGTGGAGGGACATCTGGCTGCACGAGGGATTCGCCTGCTACAGCGAGTGGCTGTGGGGCGCCGAGTCCGGCCGCGGCGCGCTCTCCTCCTACGCCCGCACGGCGTGGCGGGGGCTGTCCGGGAAGGACCAGGACCTCGTGGTGGCCGACCCCGGCCCCGAGCTGATGTTCGACGACCGCATCTACAAGCGCGGCGCCTTGGCGCTGTTCGCGCTGCGCCAGGACCTCGGTGACGAGGTGTTCACGGAACTGCTGCGCACCTGGGTCGGCGAGCACCGGCATGCCACCGTGGACACCGCGATGTTCTTCACGCACGCGGACCGGCACGCCGCGGCGGCGGGACACCCCGCAGGCCACGCCTCCGAGGTGCTGCGGCCCTGGCTGTGCCAAGAGGGCCTGCCGCCCTTCCCCGCCTCCGCGCGGCGCCGGACTTCGTAAGATGGACGCGTGAGCACTCAGGAACAACGCCGGCTGGCGGGCGCCTACATCCGCCAGCAACGCAAGCTGGCTGACATGTCCATGCGACAGGTGTCGGCCATGGTCGGGATCTCGAACCCCTACCTGTCCCAGATCGAGCGCGGGCTGCGGGCGCCCTCCGAGGCCGTGGCCGCCGGGATCGCCACGGCCCTGGGGGTCAACGTGCACGACCTCTACGGACCCGGCGAGGGTGGCGGAACCGTCAGTGGACTGGAGGCGGCCATCCAGGCTGCCAGCGAGCTCACCGCGGCCCAGCGCGCCTCCCTGACGGAGATCTACCGGTCGTTCGTCCGCGCCAACGAGGGCGATGCCGCCCGGGACGCCGACCCTGGGGACGACGATCCGGACGGCGCAGCCGGGACGGAGTGAGGACCGCTCAACCGGCGGAAGAGGTCCGGACTGCCTGGGCGTCCGTGGCCTTCGAGGCCGCCGTGCGCGGCCCTCGGCGGACTGGACGCTTGTGGGTCGGCTCATCGGTCAGGACCTCGGGATCGTCCTCCGGCGTCCTGTTGGAGAGTGCACCCATCTCGGCGAAGATCACCTTCCAGTGGTTCTCCAGCGAGTCACGGCCCATGAACAGGCCCAAGTGGCCGCTCTCGGAGGACTGGCGACCGATCCGGTCGGCCGGAGTCGAGACGTGGTCCGCCAGTGCCCAGACCTGGTCCGCGGGGGTGATGTGGTCCGTCTGTCCGGCCATCAGGAACAGCGGGCACGAGATGTTGGCCAGGTCCACGATCTTGCCCTCGACCTCGAGTTCGCGCTTGGTCAGGGAGTTGCGCATGAACAGGTGCTCGACGACCCACAGGTAGAAGGCGCCGGGCAGGTCCTGGGTCCACTGGAACCAGTCCTCGAACTTGCGGTAGCGCTCCAGGTGCTCGGGATCGCGCAGGTGAGTCGCCAGCTCGAGCACGCGACTGACCTCCTGGTCCGGCTGGAGGGCCTTGAAGCCGTCCAGCAGGAACCGTCCCGGCAGGACGCCGTCGTTGGCCTCCACGACCGAACGGTAGTACGACAGGTCCCCCTTCGGGGTGAGGTGCTGGAGCCATTCATGGATCAGGGGCTCGCCCGCGTGGAAGTCGATCGGGGCACCGGCGATGGCCAGCGCATTCACCCGCTCCGGGTGCGTGGCCGCGAAGATCGTGGCCAGCCAGCCGCCCTGGCAGTCACCGACGATGTTGACCTTGCCCCCCAGGAGGTCGGTGACCTCACGCAGCAGGGCCATGTAGTCGTCGATGCTCGTGTCCTTGGTCTCCTGGGTGGCCCCGACCCACTCGAGGACCAGGATCCGGGAGCAGCCGTTGTCCCGGCCCGTGATGACCTGGCTCTGGGCATCGGCGAAGTCGACGATGCTCGAGTCGTGGCCCGCCTGCGGCGGCAGGATCACCGTGGGCAGGATGTCCGCGGGCGCGTCCGCTGCGGAGAAGTCCCGCAAGCGGGCGATGGGCCACTCGCGCAGGACCGTGTTCTGGTGGGCCCACGGCGGGCGGCGCCGGTCGGACATGGTGGACACCCAGGTGACGAAGTCACCGGCCACGTCCAGCGGGGTCGCCCCACGCTGCCAGGCGTCCCTCCAGTACTCGAGGGCGAACTTGTTCAGGGCTGTCCAGGTGCCGAAGGTGCCGGAGATGAGGGAATCGGTGATGCCGGGGGTGGCGAGACGATGAGACGAGGTGTACACGGTGCCTCCTTGGGAAACATGGCTCATGTGTCGTGCGGATGACGAGCGGGTGACGAGCGCGTGACGCGCGTCACTTGACGTTGAATCCTACGCCTCAGTAGGGGAATGTCTATGGTCCAAACGTCGAACGACCCTGTCGGTGTCCGACAGGGCCGTTCGTCAGTGCGGGGCCGGCGTGGAGCCGACCAAGTCACTTGAGCAATTCGCGAGCGGCCTTGATCCAGGCGTTGGTGACTTCCTCCGAGAACTGGATCTGGGTGTTCGCGGTGTTCTTCATCCACTCGTTCTGGGAGGTGCCGGCAATCTGGCGCTGCATCTCGAAGAAGGACTTGGCGGCCTTCTCGTAGTTGTCGACGACGGTGCGGCTGCCGGCCTTGGTGGACTCGGCCATGGCGGAGTTGAACTCCTTCATGCGCTCGGTGTTCTCCTCGAAGCGCTTGGTGGCCTCCTCGGCCATGCGGTTGGCGTTGTCAGCGGCGGCGTTGGTGGCATTCTGGTTGGCAGCAGCCATGATGTCTCCTCGGGTTGATGTCGATGGCAGCGGTGAACCTGCCTGCGTTAACAAAGTTAGCAGGGTCTTGCTAACCTCTGCAAGCCGGCCCGGCCAGTCCGGCAGGTCAACCGTCTCACATGTCCATGCCGCCGTTGACGCCCCAGATCTGCCCGGTGATGTAGGAGGACTTGTCTGCGACGAGGAAGTGCACCACGCGCGCGATCTCGTCAGGGTGTGCCAGCCGGGCCATGGGGATATTGCCCTTGATCTTGTCCAGGACCTTCTCCGGGACCGCCTCGACCATCTCCGTGTTGACGTAGCCCGGGGTGACCGTGTTGACGGTGACCCCGATCGAGTCGTCGTTGAGCTTGCCGGCCCGCTGCAGGTGGAAGATCGCCTCCCGCGCCAGCGTCTTGGTCAGCCCGAACAGGCCGGACTTCGAGGCGGCGTAGTTGGCCTGGCCGATGTTGCCCATCTCGCCGATGATCGAGGACACGTTGACGATCCGTCCGGTGCCCCGTTCCAGCATGTGCTTGAGCGCAGCCTGGGCCATGTAGAACGTGCCGGAGAGGTTGACCTGGATGACGGCGTCCCAGTCGTCGTCCTCCATCTTCAGGACGGTCTTGTCCCGGGTGATCCCGGCGTTGTTGACCAGGATGTCCAGCTTGCCGTGCTCGGCGACCACGGCGTCGATCGTGGCACGGCAGTCGTCGGCCCTGGCCACGTTGCCCTGGTGGATGGAGAACTTCCCCTCCGGGAAGGACTCCTGCATCTCCTTGAGGAATTGCTCGGCCCGGCCCGTGTCACCACCATAACCGAGGGCCACCGCCGCCCCCTGTTGCGCCAGGCTGCGGGCGATGGCGGCACCGATGCCGCGCGTGCCGCCGGTGACGAGGGCCACGCGGTCGGCCAACTTGCTGCCGCGGACTCCGTTGGTCTGATTCTGAGCTGTCAAGTGGCTCTCCTCCGGGGGTGGGTGGTACGTCCGACAGTCAGTCGGGACGACGGTCCTGGCTGCGTGGTTCGAGCCAGTCACGGATGTGGGGCCAGATGTCCCCCTTGGCGCGGGAGCCGGCCATCAGGCCGATGTGACCGCCGACCCCGTCGAGGTGCTCGACGTCCGGACTCGTCAGGACGTCGAGCAGCGGCAGGGTCCCGTCACGGGGCGCGATGTGGTCCCTGGAGGCGGTCACCACCAGGATGGACTGCTGGATCCTGGACAGGTCCACCCGGTGCCCACGCAGGCGGATGCGGCCGGTGGCCAGCCGGTTCTCCTTGTAGACCCAGGTGACCCACTGGCGGAAGGCGCGCATGGCGAAGTTCGGGTTGTCGGCCACCCACTTGGCCATCGGCTGGTACGAGGCCTTGTCCGCAGTGCCGTCCTGGACCTGTCGGAACAGCCGCAGCGGAGTCCCGACGAAGTTCGGTACCGGCTTCATGAGCTTGTTCACCGTGTCCACGTAGCCACCGGGCAGGTAGGGCGCGTGCTGCTCCAGCCAGTCGGCATCGAGCTCGTCATTGCCGAGCATGGCCTCGTACGTCGAGTTGCTGGCGTCGAACGGCATGGTCAGCGGCACCCAGTTGCGCACCGGTGCGTCCGGTGTCACCGACAGGTACATGCCGCTCAGGGCAGCACCGATGCACCACCCGATCAGCGTGATCTCCTCGGCACCGCTGGTCCGGCGCACCTCCCGGATGGCCCGGGGCAGGTACGTCAGGGCGTAGTCCTCCAGACCGGTGTCCGCGTCCTCCTCGTCGACATAGCCCCAGTCCACGAGGTAGACGTCATAACCCTCCGCCAGCAGGAACTCCACGAAGGAGTTACCCGGCCTCAGGTCGAAGATGTCAGGCCGGTTGATCAGGGCGAAGGTCAGCAGGATCGGCACCGGATGGGTGCGGCGATTGCTGCGATACCGAAAGAGAGTGGTCTTGCGGTAGGTCCACACCACGTCCTTGGGAGTGGCGCCCACGACGGCGTCCGGCGTCGTCAGCCGGATGTTCGAGTACTCCAGGAGCGTGGCGGGGAGGCGGAGCATGTCCCGGAACATCGACCCCACGGCGGTCACTTCCCCTGGTCGGCGTCGCCGGTGGCGCGTGACGCGGTGCCCGTTGACCGCGCCGTGCGGCGGGCCGGGGCCTCACGCTCGGCGGCCTCCTGTGCGAGGGCGGCGTTGCGGCGGCGCTCTGCCGCCAGCTCGTCCTCCAGCCGCTCCACGGACTCCAGGACCATCTCGAGCTTGTCCTCATTGCGGGACAGCTGGCGGTGCAGGGAGGTCACGTCCGAACGGCCGGCCAGGCGGGCATTGCGGATCATCAGGTCCAGAGCGTCGTTGCCGAGCCGGTGCAGGGCGACCAGGTTGCCGGCAGTCTGGGAGAGCATCTCTCCGAAGGCCTTGGAATTGACCACTTCCTCGAGCCCCGGGGAGGCCGCTGCGAGGACGTCGTCCAGGTACTGCCGGTAGGGTCGATCGCCGTTGTTTCCGGTTGGGTCCGCCATATGGTGTTCCTCCCGCTGGCCCGGGCAGGTCAGGATGCCGTCGGCCGCATGTTCGGTGTCCGTGGTCGTGGTCTGAAGCACATCGTACACACCGGATAGAACGCGCCGGGTGACGGTAGTTAACAAACCTGCTAACTACTGGGCGGTAATACCACCACGGCACCGATCAACCCTTCCGGGGCCGCTCCCCCGGGCCATTGGGGGTCCGGCGAGACCACCGCCCCCGGTGCACCCGGAACCCTCCACGTCAGACCGGGTTCCTCGTGCTCCGGATCGTCAGGCCCCTCGTCCGCGGGAACCAGCCGCACCTCCGCGGGGTCGCCCCGGAATCCGGTCCCCCAAGCCTTGACCAGGGCCTCCTTCACGGACCAGAGCCTGGCCCGAGCCAGGGGCTGGTCGGCGGAAGGCAGCCTGGCGATGGTCGAGGCCTCGGTCACCGAGTAGCCGACGGCCCCGAGGTCGTCCGCCGTGGCGAACGCCGAGGACCCCAGCTCCTCGATGTCCACCCCGATCCGCCACCCGTCCGCGGCCGACGCACCGTCCAGCCAGGCCGTGGCGAGCCAGCCGCGGGACCGGCTGAAGCTCACCGCCGGCAGCGCCCGGGCCGGGTCCACGGCGTCCGGACCGTGCCGGCGGCGGGCCAGCCTGCTGTACCGCAGTACCGGGGCGCCGTGCTCGGCCGACCCGCAGGCCGGGCAGTGGTGGTCCACCTCGAAGGTGCCCGGCCGGTGCCCCAGGGACACGGCCAGGTAGTCCAGGGCCTCGCGCCGCTGGTCACCGGCGCGCGGGCCGGTGACCACCACGTGCCATCCCGGTCCGGTCACGACGTCGACCCGCCCGGCTCAGCGCTGGACGGCGCCGTGGCGCTCGGCGGCCAGTGCGGTGGCCGCGGCGCGGGCCCCGGAGGCCTCGTCCGCGGTCAGGGTCCGGTCCGGGGCGCGGAACCGCAGCGAGAACGCCAGCGACTTGCGCCCCTCCGGCACGCCCGGTCCGGCATACACGTCGAACAGGGCGATGTCCTCCAGCAGCTCCCCGGCGCCCTCGCGCAGGGTGGCCAGCACCTCCCCGGCGACGGTGTCCACCGGGACCACGAGCGCCACGTCCTGGCTGGTCGGGGGGAAGGTGGACAGCGGCTGCGCCACCACCACGTCTGCGGCGGCCGCGACCAGCGCGTCCAGGTCCAGCTCCATGGCCACGGTCCGGGCCGGCAGGTCCGCCGTCTCGAGCCATGTGGGCAGCAGTTCGCCGGCCACTCCGACGACGGTCCCGTCGCCACCGGCCAGGGACAGCCGGGCGGTGCGTCCGGGGTGGAACGCCTGGTGCCGGCCCTGGGCGACGGTCAGCTCCACGCCCAGGATCCCGGCCACGTCCAGCGCGGTACCGAGCGCGTCCTGCCAGTCCCAGGTCCGCGGGGTGTGCCCGGGCCCCGCGACCGAGTCGTGGCCGGTGAACACGGCCGCCACGTGGCGCGGCTGGTCGGGGATGCCCGCCTCGAGGCCGGCCAGCACCTCGTCGGCGGGCCGTGCCCCCAGCGGCGGGATGGAGGCACTGCCCAGCTGCTCGCCGGGCAGGAACACCGCACCGGACTCGTACAGGGCCAGGTCGCGGAAGCCGCGCGAGTGATTGCGCCGGGCGATCTCCAGCAGGCCGGGCAGCAGCGAGGTGCGCAGGTAGCCGAACTCAGCGGAGATCGGGTTGGCCAGGTGCACCATGCGCTGGGCCTCGCCCTCCTCGGCCGTGGCCGCACCGAAGAACCGGTTCTGTGCCGCGGAGACGAAGGGGTAGGCCAGCACCTCGGTCAGCCCGGCACCGGCCAGGCCCTGCAGCACGCGGCGGCGGTCCGCCTGGGAGCGGGTCAGTCCGCGCCCGGGAGGCGCCACCGGCAGGGTGGAGGGGATCTCGTCATAACCGACCAGCCGGCCGATCTCCTCGACCAGGTCCTCCCGGATCTCCAGGTCGGAGCGCCACGACGGCGAGGTGACGGTGAAGACCGTCCCGACGGCGCCGCCGTCGGGACCCGGCTGTGCCGCGGTGGACTTCTCCACCGTGGCCCCCAGGTCCGCCAGGGTGCGCTCGATCTGCTCCTCCGTGTACTCCACGCCCATCAGGGCCGTGGGGAAGGATGCCGGCAGCTCGACGACGGTCGGCTCGGGCCGGGTGCCGACGTCCGTGATGCCCGGACCGGGGGTCCCCCCGGCGAGTTCGACGAGCAGCTGGACGGCGCGCTCGGCGGCCTCGTCCGCGACCTCCCAGTCCACGCCGCGCTCGTTGCGCTTGGAGGCCTCGGAGGGCAACCGGTGCCGGCGGCGGGTGCGGCCCATGGACACCGGATCGAAGTGCGCGGACTCGATCAGCACGGTGGTGGTGGCGTCGGAGACCTCGGTCTCCGCGCCGCCCATGACGCCGGCCAGGCCGATGGGCCCGCGGTCGTCGGTGATGAGCAGGTCCTCCGCGGACAGCGCACGGTCCTTGCCGTCCAGCGTGGTCAGCCGCTCGCCCTCCTGGGCCCGGCGGACCACGATGTCCCCCCGCAGGGTGTCGGCGTCGTAGAAGTGCAGCGGCTGGCCCAGCTCCCACATGACGTAGTTGGAGATGTCCACGGCCAGGGAGATCGACCGCATGCCGGCCAGGCGCAGGCGCGCGCTCATCCACGGCGGGGTCGGCCGGGTCGGGTCGATGCCCGTCACGGTGCGGGCCACGAAGCGGTCGCAGCCGGCCACGCCGTAGATGGGCGCCCGGTCCTCGAGGCGGACGGGGTAGCCGTCATCGTTGGCTTCCGGGGCGGTGACCAGGGATGCCGGGTCCGTGAACGGGGTGCCGGTGGCGTGGCTGTACTCCCGGGCCACGCCGCGGATGGAGAAGGCATAGCCGCGGTCCGCCGTGACGTTGATCTCCGCCGCCTCGTCGCGCAGGTGCAACAGGTCGATCACGTCGGTGCCGACCTCGGGGTCGTTGCCGTGCTCCGGGGAGAAGCCGAGGGTGGAGAGCACGATGATGCCGTCGTGGTCCTCGCCGAGACCGAGCTCGCGGGCGGAGGCGATCATGCCGGCGGACACGTGGCCGTAGGTCTTGCGCGGGGAGATCCGGAAGTCCCCGGGCAGCACGGCCCCGGGCAGGGTGACGATGACCTTGTCCCCCACCTCGAAGTTGTGCGCTCCGCACACGATGCCCTGCACGCCGGAGGGGTCGATGCCCTCCCCGGACAGCGGCTGCGGCCGGCCCTCCGGGGCCACCCGGACCTGGCACCAGTTGATGGTCTTGCCGTTGGACTGCGGCTCGGGCACCTTCTCGAGCACCTCGCCCACCACGATCGGACCGGACATCTCGTCCAGCGGACGGTGGACGTCCTCCTCCTCGAGGCCGACCCTCACCAGGTCGGCCATGACGTCCTCGGCGGTGGCGTCCGCCGGGACCTGCGCGTACTCACGGAGCCATGACAGCGGGATGCGCATGGGTGATCAGATCTCCATTCCGAAGTGCTGGGAGAAGCGGACGTCGCCCTCGATCATGTCGTGCATGTCCGGGACCTCATTGCGGAACATCAGGGTGCGCTCGACCCCCATGCCGAAGGCGAAGCCCGAGTAGACCTCGGGGTCCAGGCCGGCGGCGCGCAGCTCATTGGGGTGCACCATGCCGCAGCCACCCCATTCGATCCACTGCGGCCCGCCCTTGGCGCCGGGGTGCCAGATGTCCATCTCGGCGCTGGGCTCGGTGAACGGGAAGAAGTTCGGGCGCAGCCGGATCCTCGCCTCCGGGCCGAACATCTGCCGGGCGAAGTACTCCAGGGTGCCGCGCAGGTCGGCCATCGTCAGCCCCTTGTCCACGGCCAGTCCCTCGAACTGGTGGAACACCGGCGTGTGGGTGGCGTCGAGCTCATCGGTGCGGAAGGTCCGGCCGGGGCACAGCACGTACACCGGCGCGCCCCGCTCGAGCATGGCGCGCATCTGTACCGGCGAGGTGTGGGTCCGCAGCACCAGGTGGGACTGGGGCGGGTCCACGAAGAAGGTGTCCTGCATCTCGCGGGCCGGGTGGTCGGGCTTGAAGTTCAGGGCGTCGAAGTTGTACCACTCCGACTCCAGTTCCGGGCCCTCGGCGATCTCCCAGCCCATGCCGATGAAGATGTCGGAGACCCGCTCCTGCAGCACCGACAGCGGGTGGCGGGCACCCACGCGACGACGGCGGACGGCCGTGGTGACGTCCACGGTCTCCTCGACGAGCAGCCGGGCAGCCCGCTCCTCCTCCAGTACCTCGGCGCGGGCGGCGAGCGCGGACTCCATCGCCTTGCGGGCGCCGCCCATGAGCTTGCCGGCCGCTGCCTTCTGGTCCTTGGGCAGCTTGCCGATGGAGCGGTTGGCCAGGGTGAGCGGCGCCTTCTCCCCCGTGTGGGCCAGGCGGGCGGCCTTGAGCTGGTCGAGGTCGGCGGCGGCGGCGAAGGCCTGTAGCGCGGCCTCCACGGCGGCTCCCACGGCCGTCTCGTCGGCCGGGGAGATCTCGGGGGCGACCTGCTCGGTGGTTCCGTCCGGCTGCTCGACCGGGGTCTCGGCCAGGTCCTGGGGGGTTTCCGTCATGGCGGGCAACGACCTTCATGCTGCGATGGGTTCGGACACGGGGTGGGCCAACCGGGAAGAAGGCCCCGGCCAGTCTAGTGGACCGCCCCGGGCGCCTAGGCTGGACGGCATGGCCGGTCACGCTTCCCGACGCCGGCCGGTCCGGGCCGACGGCCAGGCCGGCCGGCTGCCGGGGCGCCGGCCGGGCCGCCTCCCGGTGCCCTTGACGCTGCGGCAGTGGTGGAACGCGATCAACCTGACGACGCCCCTGGGCCTGGTCCTGGCACTGGCCTCCGGGTGCTCCGTGCACCGGGGACCGCTGGGACTGGTCCTGGCCCCCGGATACCGGTGGCCCTTCCCGGACGGCGGGGCGTTCACGGTCGGCAACGTCGTCCTGTTCCGGGCCCGAACGGTCATCACCCCCCACCTGCTGGCCCATGAGTCCCGGCACGCCACCCAGTACGCCTGGTGCGCGGGCCTGCCGTTCCTGGTCCTGTACGCGGCGGCGGTCGGATGGTCACTGCTGCGCACCGGGGACACCGCCTCCCGCAACGTCTTCGAGCGCCGGGCGGGACTGGTGGCCGGCGGGTACCGCGAACGCCCGGTGCGCTGGCCGCGCCGGCGCACCTGACGTGCCTCCCAATCAGTGCGGACGGCAACACGCGGCGGCCCCCTGGGTTCCTCACCCCGCCTCCTTGCACGGCGATTAGAACATGTGTTCTAATCTGTCCATGCGATGGGAAGCGCAGGCACTGCAGGCCGGGGACGGAACCGGTCAGGACGGCGGCGGCACTCCGGCCGCGCCAGCCGCCCTGCTGCCGCTCTCCGGCCTGCAGCGTTCCATCACCACCCCGGACTTCGCCGGGATCACCTTCCACGAGGTCGTGTCCAAGTCGGCTCTGAACAGGGTCCCGGATTCCTCTCCCATGCCCTTCCGCTGGACGGTCAACCCGTACCGGGGATGCACCCATGCCTGCCGGTACTGCTATGCGCGCAGCAGCCACGAGTACCTCGACTTCAACCCCGGTTCCGACTTCGACCAGCAGATCGTGGTGAAGGTGAACACCCCGGAGGTGCTGCGCCGCGAGTTGAGGCGCCCCGGATGGGCACGCGAACTGGTGGCGCTGGGCACGAACACCGACCCGTACCAGCGGGCCGAGGGCCGTTACCGGCTGATGCCCGGCATCATCACCGCCCTGGCGGACTCCGGCACGCCGTTCTCCATCCTGACCAAGGGCACGCTGCTGGGCCGTGACCTGGGCCTGCTCTCCGCGGCCTCGCGCCAGGTGCCCGTGCAGGTGTCGGTGTCCCTGGCGATGCTCGATCCCGACCTCGCGCAGCAGGTCGAACCGGGGACGCCGAGCCCGGCGGCGCGCCTGCGGCTGATCGAGAGGCTGGCCTCGGCCGGGGCGGAGGTCACGGTCATGGCCATGCCGTTGCTGCCCTGGCTGACGGACACCGACCGACAGGTGGAGGAGCTCATGGCGGCGCTGGCCGGCGCCGGTGCGCGGTCGGTGCTGGCCGGCGCTCTGCACCTGCGGCCCGGGGCCCGTCAGTGGTACCTGGACTGGATCGCCGGTGAGCATCCGGAACTGCTGGAGGGCTATCGCACCCTCTACGCCCGGGGCTCCTATGCGGCACCCTCCTACCGGAAGGCCCTGGGCCGCCGCGCCACCGCGGCCGCCCGCCGCCACGGCCTGGACCACAGCAGCGCCCACCGGATCACCGCCGCGGACGGGGACGGGCCGCCCAGGGCAACTGCCCCCGGGGCTCCCGGGCAGTCGCCCCAGCAGTCTCCGCAACCGGCACTGTTCTGAGCCGGCGCCATCACGGTCAGTCCCCCAGCATCTTCACCAGCGCGTCGACGATGGGGCGGTCGGCCGGGATCCACTCCAACTCCTGGAGCCGGTCCCGGTCCAGTTCCCGCCACTCGAGCAGGTCGTGGTCCTGCAGCGGACGCGCCTCGCCCTGCTCGATGACCGCCGTGAACACCCGCATCCTGGCCCCGTTGTCCAGC
>JAPFFX010000077.1 GCA_026645375.1 Citricoccus sp. WCRC_4
CGGCCGATGAGGAGCCACTTGACCAGGATGGGCAGCGTGCACATGACCACGAAGGTGACCGCACCGAAGCCGGCGCCCCGCAGGTAGTGCTCGAGCAGGCCCTCCCCTTCCCAGACCCAGAGCAGTCCCCTCTCGATGATCACGGCGAACAGGAAGGTGTAGGCGAGGAAGATCAGTGTCTGCAGCGCGCCGCACACCACGTACTCGGCCGTGGTGGCCGGTGTGCCCTCCGCGGGGGTGCGGCGGTGACGTCCTCTGCGCGCATCCCGCCCGGAGTGTTCCGTGGGGACGAGATCGGCGGACGTTCCCGGTCCTGCCGCGGGGGAGGCGACGAGGTCGGCAACCATGGGGTGGCCCGCTGTCACCGGCTCGGTCCCACCCAGCGACGTGGCCAGGCTCTTGATCGTCGGGTGCCGGTAGACGTCCTTCATGGACACGGGCGGCAGGTCCGGCTGCTTGCGCACCCGGGCACAGAACTGCGCCATCACCAGGGAGTCCGCACCGAGGTCCTCGAAGAAGTTCGCGTCCACGGGCACCTCCTCGCGGCCCAGCACCCCGGCCAGCACGCCGGCCAGCAGGTCGGCAGGCCGGGCCTGCACCGGCGCCGGAGCGGGCTCCGCGGGTGCCAGGGCACCGGCCAGCGCCGCGATCGTCGGGTGCCGGTAGACGTCCTTCATGGACACCGACGGCAGGTCCGGCTGCTTGCGCACCCGGGCACAGAACTGCGCCATCACCAGGGAGTCCGCGCCGAGTTCCGCGAAGAAGTTCGCGTCCACGGGCACCTCGTCCTGCTGCACCACGGAGGCGAGGAGCCCGGCCAGACGACGCTCGAGTGGACGGTACGCGGCGGTTCCCTCGGTCTCCGGGGTGGAGGGAAGGACGCTGGGTGCGGGGATGGGGGCAGCCGTGGACATCGGCAGGGTGTCGACGAGCTTCTTCACTGCGAGACACTCCCCGGCGAGGAGTTGACCACCGTCGCTGCCGCCGGGTCGGTCCCGGCGAGCGCCCCGGCTCCGAAGTGGTCGAGTACCCAGTCGGGATCGTAGACGGTGTCCAGGTACGGACGGCCCAGGTCCGGGGAGATGGCCACCGCGGTGACGTCCTGGGCGTGGTGGTCCGCGAGCCATGTCATGGCGCCGTGGACCACGGTCCCGGTGGAGCCCCCGAACAGGAACCCGCGGGAGGCCAGGCGGTGGCAGGTGCGCACCGTGTCCACCTCCTCGACGAGCACCACGTCGTCGACCAGGGACTCATCGAGCTGGGGTGGCCGCACGCTCATGCCCAGGCCGGGGATCAGGCGGGTGCCCGGCTGGCCCCCGAACGAGACGGACCCGGCGGCGTCGACCGCGACGATCCGCACGCCCGGCCGGTGCTCACGGAAGTACCGCGCGCACCCCATCAGGGTGCCCGTGGTCCCGGCTCCGACGAACAACACCTCGAGCCCGGGGAACTGGGCGTCGATCTCGGGAGCGGTCCAGCGGTAGTGCGCTCCCCAATTGCCGGGGTTGGCGTACTGGTTCAGCCAGACGTACCGATCGTCGGACTCGCACAATGCGCGGACGTGGTTGAGCCGGGCCCCGAGCAGGCCGTCCACGGGATCCGGCTCGGTGACCAGGTCGACCTGGGCCCCGAGTGATTCCATGAGCTGCCGGGTCGCGGGGTTGCAGCGCGGATCGATCACGCACACGAAGCGGTAGCCCTTGCTGGCGGCGATGATGCTGAGCGCGACGCCGAGGTTCCCGGAGGAGGACTCCACGAGCACGGAGCCCGGACCGACCTTCCCCTCCCGCTCGGCCCGCTCGACCATCTCCATGGCCGGCTTGAGCTTGATCGACCCGGCGAGGTTGAGTCCCTCGATCTTCAGGTAGAGCAGCCTCCCGAGCACTCCCTCCAGGTCGATGAACAGGCTCTGCTCGTTGAACAGGTGCGGTTCCTTGATGATGGTCATGATGTCCCTCGTTCTCTTGCCCTACGCACGGTCCCAGGACCGCTCCCCATCAAGAGTGGATGCGAAAACACGAGAAAGAATCCTCCCGCTTCGGTATTTTGGGAATACCTAAACAGCGGTACGCCGGGTACTTTCTACGGCGTACCCGGGCCCCGTCCACCCGGGCACCAACGCCCCTGGAGACCGGAGTGCGGGGTGACCTGCCCGGACGCGGAAGAAGCACGCGAAAAGGCCCCCGCCCGCGTTCGGGACGGGGGCCTGACGGGTTCAGCCGGCCGGTGTGGAGGCCGGCTCGGGGCCTGCCCGGTGCGTGATGAGGACGGGGCACTTGGCGTGGGCCGCCACGGCAGAACTGACCGAGCCCAGCATCAGGCCGACGAAGCCCCCGTGGCCCCGGCTGCCGACCACCAGCAACCGGGCGTCCTCGCTGAGGTCCCGGAGCACCCGCGCGGGCGATCCCACGCTCACCACCTGTTCCAACCCCGCGGGAGGCTCCTCGCCGAACACCGAGCGGACCGCCTCAGCGAGCCGCTCCCGGGCGTCCTCCTCGAAGTTCTGTTCCAGGGGGAAGGGGTAGTCCGCGGGCGTGGCCGGCAATTGCCACGTCGTGACCGCCTTCAGTGGACATCCCATCAGACCGGCCATCCGGCCGGCCTCGCGCAGTGCCTCCAGGGAGGCCGTGGAGCCGTCGACCCCGACGACGATCGGCTGCGATGTCTGCATCGTTGTGCTCCCTCGGGTACCGGTGTCCGGGCGTGCGGCCACAGTAGGCGCCACCGGTGGCGAGGCACAACGTCCGAGCGCTACTGCCGGTCCACGTCGTACTGCGCGGCCAGCCGCACCGGAGCGCTCATCGCGCCGTAGCCGTCGTAGCCGCCGCGGCGTTCGACCACCTCGAAGAACACGCTGCCGACGGTGCGGGTGTAGAAGTGCAGGAACTCGCCCTGCTCGTCCCGGTCGTACATCAGGTCGTTGTCCCGCAGCACCCGCAGCAGTTCGTCGTCCAGCCCGAAGCGCGCGTGCAGGTCCTCGTAGTAGTTCGCCGGGATCGGCAGGAACCGCAGACCGGCCGTGCGGGCGCGGCGGGCGACCTCGGCCACGTCCGAGGACAGGAAGGCGACGTGCTCGGGGAAGTCGGCGCGCCGCCGTCGCCGTCCCTCGTCCGTGCCTTCGAGCACCTGGGGCAGCATGTTCAGGGCCAGGCGGACCGAGGCGTCATCCGTCCGCACGACCTGGGACCGCACCAGGCCCTGCGGCGAGGCCACCTCGTTGTTGGCGCGGGCGTGCAGGCCGAACAGCGCCCGGTAGAACAGCACGCCCTCGTCGAACCACTGCCATGGCTGGG
>JAPFFX010000083.1 GCA_026645375.1 Citricoccus sp. WCRC_4
GTCACCAGACCGGTCCATCTTACCGGAGGAGGCGGTGGACCACCGAATCCTGTTCAGGCCCCCACTCGCAGGGGCGGAATGTTGTGGTTGAGCCGGAAGACGTTCTGCGGGTCGTACCACCCCTTCAGGGCGGCCAGGCGCTCCAGTTTCTCTTCGCCGTAGAGGGAGGCCGCCCGGCGCCAGACGTCACCCTCGTCCGGTCCGGTGGAGGGGCCCTCGGGCTCCCGGGCCATGAAGTTCACGTACTGCGCCCCGCCGGAGAACGGCTCCACGTCCTGGGCCAGGGCGCGCACGAAGGCGATGTTGCGCTGGTCGTCGGCCGCGGACCCCCAGAAGCCGTAGACGTTCAGCCAGTACTCCGGGCTCCGGTCCGGGAACGCGGTCGCCCGGGCGTCCACGCGCCGGAACGCCCCGCCCATGTGGTGCAGGTCGAAGGCCGTGCCCTGCCAGGTCTGCTCTTCCGCCCGTGCACACAGGACCGCGATGACCTCGTCGTCCAGCCGGAGCACCCCCGAGTTCTTCCAGTACGCCCGGACACCCTTCGGGAACAGGGCGTCCATCGCGGACTGCCACTCCGGCCAGGCCGTGGGACCGACCTCCTCGGCGTCGGGCGGGGCCATCCCGGCGAGCTCGTCCGCGTGGTCCAGCCCCTCGCCGTGCTCCGCGCCGGCCCAGGCGAAGCCGATGACCAGCACCGGATCGGCGCCCAGGTCCCAGTCCGGCGGGGGAGTCAGCGCCGTGATGATGGCCGTCATCTCGTCCGGCAGGTCCCGGGTCCAGTCGGCGAAGGCCTTGAGGGCCCCCTCCCACCGGGGCCGGAAGTAGATGAGGTTGCCGCCCAGGACCGTGGGCGGCAGGGGATGCGCGGCGAAGGTGAACGAGGTGACGACCCCGAAGTTCCCGCCGCCGCCCGTCAGTCCCCACAACAGGTCCGGGTTCTCCTCCGCGCTGGCGTGCACGGTGCGGCCGTCGGCCGTCACGACGTCCGCGGCCAGCAGGTTGTCCACCGTCAGCCCGTGCTTCCGGGTGAGCCAGCCGAAGCCGCCGCCCAGGGTGAGCCCGGCGACACCGGTGGCCGAGACCACCCCGATCGGCACGGCCAGCCCGTGAGCGGAGGTGGCCCGGTCCAGGTCCGCCAGGGTCGCCCCCGGCGCCACGGTCACCGTGCCGGTGTCCACGTCGACCGTGATGTCGCGGCAGCCGCCGAGGTCCAGCACCAGCCCGTCGTCCACGGTGCCGTAGCCGGCCACGCCGTGGCCGCCGCCGCGCAGCGCGACGGGCAGCCCGTGGCGCCCGGCGAACTCCAGGCAGGGGACGACGTCGGCCACGTCACCGGCGCGGACCACCACCGCGGGGTGGCGGTCGATCATCGCGTTCCACACGCTCCGCGCGTCGTCGTACAGCTCGTCGTCGGGTCCGATCACCGTGCCGCGCACCGATGAGGACAGGGCGCCCAATGCCTCGGGCGAGAGTCGGGGTCCAGTCATGACGGACCAGCTTCCGGTTCGGTGCCGGTCCCGGACGGGCCGGCCTTGCCGTGAATTCTTCCCCGGCTCCCGGCCACGGTCAACGCGCCGGGAGCGCCGGTCCTGCAGGCCCGGCGGCCCCGCCCGTCCCGCGGTCCTCAGCCCCGGTGCGCGCGGAAGAACCCCGTCAGCACCTCCGCGCACTCCTCCTCGCGGATGCCGGGATACACCTCGACCCAGTGGTTCAGCCGCGGCTCGCGGACGACGTCGAACACGGACCCGCACGCCCCGGCCTTGGGGTCCCAGGCGCCGAAGACCAGTCGCGGGACGCGGGCCAGGACGATCGCCCCGGCGCACATGGCACAGGGCTCGAGGGTGACCACGAGGGTGCAGTCCTCCAGCCGCCACCCGTCGTCGTGCTCGGAGTCCCGACGCGCGGCCGCCGCGGCCCGCAGGGCCAGCACCTCGGCGTGGGCGGTGGGGTCCCCGCTCGCCTCCCGCTCGTTGCGGCCGGTGCCGAGCACGGTCCCGTCCGGGCCCAGGACCACCGCGCCGATCGGCACGTCACCGGTGTCCGTGGCGCGGCGGGCCTCGTCCAGGGCCAGCGCCATCCAGGAATCGTGCTCGGGATGCATGGTGACTGAGCCTATCCGGCGGGGCGCGGGCCCTCCTTCTGTAGGGTTGGCACCATGCGCGTACAGCTCGTCGAACACCCGCTGGTAGCCCACAAGCTCACGGTCCTCAGGAAGCGGGAGACCCCGTCCATGATCTTCCGGCAGCTGACCGAGGAACTGGTCATGCTGCTGGCCTACGAGGCCACGCGGGACGTCGCGGTGGAGCCCGTCCGGATCGAGACGCCCGTCGCCACCACCACCGGTGTCCGGCTGGCGCGGCCCACCCCGCTGGTGGTGCCGATCCTGCGTGCCGGGCTCGGCATGCTCGAGGGCATGGTCCGGATGGCGCCGACGGCGGAGGTCGGCTTCCTGGGGATGGCCCGGAACGAGGAGACCCTGGACATCGTCACCTACGCCGAGCGGCTTCCGGCCGACCTGACGGACCGGCACGTGTTCATCCTGGACCCCATGCTGGCCACCGGCGGGACGCTGGCCGAGGCGGTGCGGTTCATGTACGCCCGCAAGGCGCGCCGGGTGACCTGCATCTGCCTCTTGGGCGCGCCCGAGGGCATCGCGCGGCTGGAGGGCGAGCTGGCCGACGTCGAGGTGGACATCTACCTGGCGGCGGTCGACGAGCGCCTGAACGAGCAGTCCTACATCGTCCCCGGCCTCGGGGATGCCGGCGACCGCCTCTACGGCGTCGCCGAATAGGGGGCGTCGCCCCGGCAACGGCCTCGGTAACAAAGGGGGACGGGTAGGCAAAGAGGCGGTAACTTGGCCCGCGGTACCCCGAAGAGTGCTTCAGGGCCCCCAAATGACGTGACCTTCGTCACAAAAAGGTGCATTCGTCTCACCATGTGAGATGACGTGACCATTGTTACTTGCGAGAACGGATTGTGACGCTTCAGGGTTGTCACATGAAGTTCCGCGACCTGGTCGGCCTCCCCGAGGCCCAGTCCGCCCGGCGATGGCGTCGGCGGTGCGACCAGGCCGGCTCCTGGCCGGTGTGCGGCTGGCAGGGACGACCGTGATCCGGTCCGACCTGTCGCCTGCACGCCGAAGAGGAGATCGACGCAAGGATTCATCGACATGACCACCAGCCCCCAGGGATACGTCCACATCTCGGTCCGCAACGCCCAGCGCCGTGCAGCCCGGGTCCGCAGTTATCGCGAGCACGGTGGGACCTACGGGATGCCCCGCACCCGTCCGCTGCAGCCGGTGCAGGATCACGGTGACTCCGGCGCGGTCGCCCGGGATGCCGAGCCCCAGGCCGCCCTGACGCCGGTGCTGGCCCCCAACGGCATTCCCGGCCCCCAGGCCGTGGCCACCGAGACCGAGGCGCGGGGTTTCGTGATCTACGTGGGGATGGACGAGTCCGCGGCCTCGGCGGCCGGGACCTCCCTGACGCGGCTGGCCAACGAGCTGCGGCACTACGTGGAGTCCCTGGTCCCGGGCTCGCAGTCCGCGGCGGCCGTGGCCATCGCCCCGGCCGGCGCCCCCGGGGCCGACCTGGAGGTCGTCCGCCAGGTGCTGGGCGATCCCACCATCCAGCAGGGCACGCGGCCGGACCTGCTGCAGGCGCCCGCACCCGTCTCCACCCGTCAGCCCGGGGTCCTGATCGACCTGGCGCGCCGCGAGGTGATGCTGGACGGCGAGGGGCTGAACCTCACCTACAAGGAGTTCGAGCTGCTGAACTACCTCGTGGAGAACGGCGGCCGGACGGTGGGGCGCGACGAGCTGCTCGAATCGCTGTGGAAGAACGCCGAGGACGTGCCGAACGAGCGCACCATCGACGTCCACATCCGCCGGCTGCGCTCCAAGCTGGGCCGGTTGTCCGGGACCGTGCGCACCGTGCGCGGCCAGGGATACCGCTTCTACGAGCACCCCGAGGTCGTCGTGTGGGCGGCACCGGAATACAGCATCTGACCCAGGCCCTCTCGGCCCCGCGGGACCCCGGATCCACTGGATCCGGGGTCCTCGTCGTTTAACGTCCCTCGCACCCTTGACCCGCAGTCGCCGTGTGAGTACAGTCACGAATGAACGGATATTCATTCTTGGTGAACAGTAGTTCACCCGAACTGAAGGGGCAGGTCCATGGTGCTGAAGGGCGCGGAAGAATTGGCTGTGCCGGCCGAGGCCGCGCGTCAGGCACGCTCGGACGCCCGGACCCGCCAACTGCTCGAGGCTGCGGCGCGGCTCATGGAGCGCAATGGTTCGCACGGTGTCTCCATGCAGGCGGTGGCCGACGAGGCGGGCGTCTCCGTGGGCCTGATCTATCGCTACTTCGCCAACAAGCAGGAACTCGTCCAGGGCGTGATCCTCGGCGTCCTGGACGACATGGCACGGCTCATCCCCGCGGCCGTGGCGCCGGAGGCGGACCCGGTGCGGCGGATGGTCGCGGCCTTCTCGGCCTACTGCGGGGTGGTCGACGACAACCGCGAGGCCGTGCTGCTGACGTACCGCGAGTCTCACACCCTGGACGAGGAGGGGCGCCGGCTCATCAAGGACCTCGAGGTCAGGACGGCCCAGCCCCTGACCGACGCCATCCAGGAGGCCCTGGACCGCGGCCTGCTGATGCCGGTCGACACCCGGATCTTCTCCTACGACCTGCTCCTCATCGCCCACTCGTGGTCCCTGAAGCACTGGTACTTCGCACCGAGGATGACGTTCGAGGAGTTCGTGGAGAGCCAGTCGGCCCTCATGCTCGCCACGGCCGTGCACCCCGACCACCGAGCCGCCTACGCCGACCTGCTGGGCGCGCCCGCCTGAGCGCGGCCGCCCCGGCCACCCACCCCTGGACCTGCACGAACTCGTGGCAGGGCCACCACGGAAAGGACCATCATGACCGCTGAGAACACCACCGCCACCGCCGGTTCGTCCCAGGCCCCGGCCGTCCCGGACTTCGGGGACATCATCTACGAGCGCCGCAACGCCGCCGCCGTCATCACCATCAACCGCCCGGACCGCTACAACGCCTTCCGCGCCCAGACCGTCGAGGAGCTCATCAAGGCCCTCAAGCTGGCCTGGGCCGACCGCGGCGTGCAGGCCGTGATCCTCACCGGGGCGGGCCAGAAGGCCTTCTGCACCGGCGGGGACGTCAAGCAGCGCGCCGAGACCGGGGACTACGGCCCGAGCGAGTCCGGCATGTTCGAGATCGGCCTGCTGCACAAGACCATCCGCGACCTCCCCAAGCCGGTCATCGCCGCGGTCAACGGCCTCGCCATCGGCGGTGGGCACGTGCTGCACGTGCTGTGCGACCTGACCATCGCCTCCTCCACCGCCCAGTTCGGGCAGGCGGGCCCTCGTGTCGGGTCCTTCGACGCGGGGTTCGGCTCGGCCTTCCTCGCCCGCATCGTCGGCGAGAAGCGGGCCCGCGAGATCTGGTACCTCTGCCGCAAGTACGACGCCGCCACCGCCGAGCGCTGGGGCCTGGTCAACGCCGTCGTCGAACCGGACCGGCTGATGGACGAGGCCCTGGCCTGGGCAGACGAGATCGCAGCGAAGTCGCCGACCGCCATCCGCTTCCTCAAGCAGTCCTTCAATGCGGACACCGAGCACCAGGCCGGCTTGAGCGCCATGGCGATGTCGGCCCTCGACCTCTACGCCGTATCGCCCGAGGGCATGGAGGGCGCCATCGCCTTCGCCGAGAAGCGGGCCCCTGACTTCGCCTCCAAGGTCATCAGCCATTGACCGTCGGCAAGCCGACCGCGACCACTACCCCAGGACCAGACGAGGGACCCATGGACTTCACGATCGACACGGCGATGCAGGGCTACATCGATGCCGCGGCGGCAATGGCCGACGAGCTGGCACCGGGCTACCAGCAGCGCGAGACGGACCGGATCATCGACCCGGCCCTGCGCTGTGAGATGGGCGCACGCGGGCTGATCGCCCCCGAGCTCCCGGAGGAGCTGGGTGGACGGGGTGAACGAGCCCTGACCGCGGGCATGATCACCGAGCAGATCTCCCGCGGTGACATCAACGTCGGCTACGTCCAGGTGGTCGGCTCCCTGGTCGGGCAGATCCTGGCCCGCAACGCCGGCCCCGAGCTGGCCAGGACCTGGGTGCCGAAGATCGCCAGCGGTGAGGACATCGTGGCCATCGGCCTGTCGGAACCCGACGGCGGCTCGGACGCCGGCAATCCCGGCCTCACCGCGCGGCGCCAGGACGGCGGCTGGGTGCTCAACGGCACCAAGTCGATGTCCTTCGCCCTCCACGCCGGCGCCACGGTGGTCTTCGCCCGTACGGAGGAGAACCGCCGGGGCCGGGGCATCAGCGCCTTCCTGGTGGAACTCGACCGCGACGGCGTCGCACGGGAGGCCACCCCGGACATGGGCACCAAGTGCGTGGGCCGCGGGTTCGTCACCTTCACGGACACCTGGATCCCGGAACAGAACGTGCTCGGTGCCGAGGGCAAGGGCTTCACCGAGGTCATGCAGGGATTCGACTTCTCCCGCGCCCTCATCGGCCTCCAGGTCATCGGCGCCGCCCAGGTCACCCTCGACGAGACCTGGGAGTACGCCGGCCAGCGGATGGCGTTCGACCAGCCCATCAGCAAGTTCCAGGGACTGTCCTTCCCGCTGGCCGAGGCGGACACCCTGCTCACCGCGGCCCGGGTGCTGTGCCAGAAGACGCTGTGGCTCAAGGACGCGGGCCTGCCGCACACCAAGGAGGCGGCCATGTGCAAGTGGTGGGCGCCGAAGACGGCCTACGACGTCATCAACCAGTGCCTGCTGTCCCACGGCCA
>JAPFFX010000092.1 GCA_026645375.1 Citricoccus sp. WCRC_4
TCCGGGCTGGCGGCGGTGCCGATCAGCTCGATCCCGGCCTTCTCGGCGGCCCGCCGGGTGGGCCGGCCGATGGCCACGAAGCGGGCGCCGGCGGGCCCTCGTCCTGGCAGTTGCCGGGACAGTTCCCTCACGGCGCTCGGGCTGGTCAGCACGATGACGGCGCCGGGCAGGTCCTGGATTCCCACCACCGCGCCCCCCGGCCCGTCCGTGGCTCGCGCAGTCCCCGTTCGGGCCAGCAGGCGGCGTTCCGGTGCCGCGGGGTAGGGCACGGTGCGGTAGGCCTCCACCCGCTGCACGTCCCAGCCGCGGGACCGCAGCGCCTCGGCCACGTCGTCCGTGGCCAGGGCCGACTGGGGCAGGAACACCCGCGCCGCCGCACCGGTCGTCCCCGCCGCATCCCGGTGTCCCCCGGCCCCGAGGGCGGGGGCCCCGCCCGGCCCGGCAGGGAACCCGGCGATGATCCCGGCGGCGGACGCGTCGCCGTCGGGCATCCAGGCGGTGGCGGTGCAACCGGCCCCGGCCAGCACGCGGGCCGTCCCCGGTCCCGTCACGGCCACCCGCGTGGCCGCCGGCAGGGATCCGTCCCAGCCGGCCCGGGCCAGCGAGCGCACCGTGTTGGGACTGGTCGCGACCAGCCAGGCGTACCCTCCGGCCCGCAGCCGGTCCACGGCCGCGTGCAGGTCCGTGAGGTCGGCCGGCAGCTCGAAGTCGGTCAGCGGCAGGAACTGGACCGCCCACCCGGCCTCGCGCAGTCCCGTCTCCACGTCGCCGGCCTGGGCGGGCTGGCGCGTCATGACCACGCGGCCGGTCATGGTCACCGTCCCGGCATCCGTCAGCGGTCGGCGGGGAGCAGGTCCGCGCCGTCGGCCAGCAGCGCCTCGGCCACCTCGATGCCCAGGGCCCGGGCCGCCGTGAGGGTCTCCAGGTCCGGCGCACCGTCCTCGAGCCGGATCCGCACGGCGGGCAGTTCCGCGGAGGCGTGCTTGCGCAGTACCCGGCTGCCGTCGGTGGCGGCCACCATGGCGTCCAGCACCAGCCGGGTCGGGTCCTTCTCCACGCGGGCCAGGGCCCCGATGGGCGCGGCACAACCGGCCTCCAGGCGTTCCAGCAGCCCGCGCTCCGCGGTGACCTGCAGCCGCGTGACGGGGTCGTCATAACCGGCCAGCGCCGCGGCCAGGGCATCCCCGGCAGCGGCGGTCTCCGGTCGACACTCCACCGCCAGCGCGCCCTGGCCGGGCGCCGGCAGCATCACGGTGGGCGCGAGCCGCTCGGTGATCGCCCACTGCATGCCGATCCGGTCCAGGCCCGCGCAGGCCAGGATCACCGCGTCCAGGTCGCCCCGGGGGGAACCGGCCGCAGCGGGCGCATGGTCGTCGTGCTGCTCCAGTCCCGGGACGCGGGCCAGTCGCGTCTGGACGTTGCCGCGGATGTCCACGACCTCCAGGTCGGGGCGGACGGCCAGCAGCTGGGCCACCCGGCGCGGGGAGCCGGTGCCCACGCTGGCCCCCTCGGGCAGCTCGGCCAGCGTCAGCCCGTCGCGGGCACACAGGGCGTCGCGGACGTCCACGCGTGGCGGGACGGCGGCGATCTGCAGCCCGGCGGGCTGGGCCGAGGGCAGGTCCTTGAGGGAGTGCACGGCCAGCTGCACGTCGCCGTCGAGCACGGCGGCGCGCAGCGCGGAGGCGAAGACACCGGTACCGCCGAGAGAGGCCAGGGACCCGGTGGTCACGTCCCCCTCGGTGCGGATGATCCGCAGCTCGTACTCCAGCCCGGAGGCCGTGGCCAGCGCCTCGGCCACCGTGGTGGTCTGGGTCCGGGCCAGGTTCGACCCGCGGGTGCCGACCGTGAAGCCGGCGTCTGCACCACTCACGCGGACGGCACCCCCACCTCGGAGTCGACGGCGGCCACGGTGGGCCGCACGGTCCCGTCCCGCATGACCTTGACGCAGCAGTTGGGCCGGCAGACGTCGTACCAGGGGCCGAAGCAGCCGACGGCGGCGCGGCCCTCGCGGGTGCCCAGCCGTTCCTCGACGATGTCCACCAGGCCGGACACGAACGAGGGGTGGGTGCCCGGCGTCGGGGTCCGACGGAAGGCCAGCCCGAGGTTCTCACAGGTCTCCCGGGCCTCGGTGTCCAGGTCCCAGACGACCTCCATGTGGTCCGAGACGAAGCCCAGCGGGATGACCACGACGCCGGCCAGCGGCTCCGAGCCGTCCTCGCCGGACTGCCCGGCCAGTTCCTCGATGGCGTCGTTGATGTCCGGCTCCAGCCACGGCACGTGCGGGGCACCGGAGCGGGACTGGTAGACCAGCGACCAGTCGATGCCCTCGGCCTCCGGCACGAGCCTGAGGACCTCCTCGGCCACGTCCAGGTGCTGGGCGGAGTAGACGTCCGCGCCGTTGCCCTCCCCGGGCCTCAGCCCGGTCTTCTCCTGCAGCTCGGCGGCCAGCGGACGCGGGCCGGCGGCCTCGGCGTCGGCGGTGGGGATGGAGTGGGTGGCGAAGAACAGGTGCAGCCGGCCCTCGGGCCTGCCGGCCTCGGCGAGCTCGGCACGGATCTCGGCCAGCCCGGTGCGCAGCCCCTCGGCGAAGGGCTCCACGAAGCCGGGGTGGTTGAAGTACTGGCGGATCTTGTCGGCCTCCAGCTTGCCCTCCAGGCCGGTGGAGCGCAGCGCCATCCCCAGGTCCTCGCGGTACTGGCGGCAGGACGAGTAGCAGGAGTAGGCCGAGGTGGCC
>JAPFFX010000106.1 GCA_026645375.1 Citricoccus sp. WCRC_4
CGGTGGACTGGTGATCCTGCTCCTGGTCCTGGTCGTCGCCTACCTCGTCGGCCCCTGGGCGTGGATCGCCCTCGGCGTGATCGTGCTGCTGCTGCTCGTGCTGGCGGTGGTGGACCTGACGCAGCGGCGGCACTCGATCCTGCGGAACTTCCCGGTGATCGGCCACGCCCGCTACCTGCTGGAGTCGATCCGCCCGGAGATCCAGCAGTACTTCATCGAGCGGAACGTGGACGGCAGGCCCTTCGACCGGGACGCCCGGTCCCTGGTCTACTCCCGGGCCAAGGGCCAGGACGACCACAAGGCCTTCGGTACCGAGCGGGACACCAACCGGATCGGCTACGAGTACCTGCTGCACTCCACGGCCCCCGTCCCGACCCCCCAGCCCCTGCCCACGGTGCGCATCGGGGGACCGGACTGCCTGCAGCCCTATGACATCTCCCTGCTGAACATCTCCTCGATGTCCTTCGGCTCGCTGTCCAAGAACGCGGTGCTGGCCATGAACAAGGGCGCCGGCATGGGCGGGTTCATCCACGAGACCGGCGAGGGCGGGCTGACCAAGTTCCACCGCGGCAACGGGGCGGACCTGTTCTGGGAGATCGGCTCGGGCTACTTCGGCTGCCGGACCGACGACGGCCACTTCAACCCGGAGCGGTTCGCCGAGAAGGCCCGGTTGCCGGAGGTCAAGGGCATCACCATCAAGCTCTCCCAGGGTGCCAAGCCCGGGCTGGGCGGCGTGCTGCCGGCGGCCAAGGTCACCGAGGAGATCGCCGAGGCCCGCGAGGTGCCGGTGGGCGTGGACTGCATCTCCCCGGCCTCGCACTCCGCGTTCCACACCCCGCGGGAGATGGTGCGGTTCATCGGACGGCTCCGCGAACTCTCCGGCGGCAAGCCGATCGGCATCAAGTTCTGCGTGGGCTCCCGCACGGACGTGCTGGCGATGTGCAAGGCGATGTGGGCCGAGCGGATCGCCCCGGACTACATCATCATCGACGGCTCGGAGGGCGGCACCGGCGCGGCCGCGCTGGAGTACCAGGACAACGTGGGCACCCCGCTGACCGAGGGCCTGATGCTGGTGCACAACGCCCTGGTGGGCACCGGCCTGCGGCACATGATCAAGATCGGGGCGGCCGGGAAGGTCATCTCCGGCTCGGACATCGTCAAGCGGCTGATCCAGGGCGCGGACTTCACCATGAGCGCCCGGGCCATGATGATGGCGACCGGCTGCATCCAGGCCCAGAAGTGCCACACCAACCACTGCCCCGTGGGGGTGGCCACCCAGAACCCGCGGCTCGTGCGCGCCCTGGACGTGGAGGACAAGTCCCACCGCGTGCACAATTACCACAAGCTCACCGTGCGCGAGGCGGTGCAGATGATGGCCTCGATGGGGGTCTCGAACCCGTCCCAGCTGACCACGCGGATGCTGCGTCGGCGGGTGGACCACCTGACCACCCGGTCCTACGCCTCGATCTACCACTGGCTGCGGGAGGACGAGCTGCTCACCGACCCACCGCGCGGCTGGGCCGCCGACTGGGCCGAGGCCGACCCGGACCATTTCGGCGAGCACGCGCCCCTGCCCTCCGCTGCCGGACCGCAGTGGCGCGACGAGCTGACGGTGGAGACCTCCGCACTGCCCCTGCGGGACCTGCGGCTGGCGGCCCTCGCGCGCCAGGCCGAGGACGCCGGTGGGCCGGGTGCGGGGGAGGGGCCCGACGCCGGCGCGGGATCCGGTGAGAAGGTCCCGGTCGGCACCGGGGCGGGGACCGGCGGCGCCGCTGCGAAGGACCGTCCGGGTGGCGGCCGCGGTGCCGCCGAGGGCGGTGGCCGGGGCGCGGAGGAGGGCGTGCCGCAGCCACGCACCGGTGGCCTGGCCCCGGTGCGCGATGCGAGCCCGGCCACCGAGGGGACGCAGCAGGACCGCGGCACCCGGCGCGGCCAGACGGGGTCCACGCCCGTGGTCAGTGACGCGCCGCGGCCGGAGGGCCTCCCCGGTGACTGACCGCCGAGGTGCATGGCCCTGTGCCGCGGTGGCCCTAGGCTGGCTTCCATGACCCAGATCCCCGCCCGGCCCGACTCACCCATCTCTTCCGGGGCAGCCACCCCCGCGCCTCCGGACCTGGAGTTCCTGGCCAGCCTCGCCGTCGAGGTCGCCGCTCCCGTGGAGGTGGGCCGGACGCGCACCGGCCTGCGGCGGGTGATCCCGATCGCGGGCGGCACCGTGACGGGACCGGAACTGAACGGACGGGTCCTGCCGGCGGGGGCGGACTTCCAGCTCATCACCTCGGACACCAGCTCTGACCTGGACGCCCGGTACGTGATCGAGACCGACGACGGCGACCGCCTGTTCGTCATGAACGCCGCCTACCGCACGGGTTCGGCCGAGGACATCGCGGCCCTGGTCCGCGGCGAGGAGGTCCCGGCGGAGCGGATCTACTTCCGGTGCTGCCCGCGCTTCGAGGTGACCGGTGAGCGCTGGACCTGGCTGGAGTCGACCGTCGTGATCGGCTCGGGCCGTCGCGAGCCGGACCGTGTGCTCATCGACCTGTGGCGGGTGCGCTGAGGCCTCAGTCCCAGGCGGAACCGGGCTGGACGAACTCCCCGGTGCGGGCGCCGTCGGGATCCAGGCGCCAGCCCACGCGCTTGGGGATGTTCGCGATGATCACGCTCTCGCGGATCTCCAGGCCCGGCAACCGCCGTGAGGCCGCCTGTTCGACCGTCATGATGTCCGCCGCGGAGCGCAGCCACATCATGAAGGTGAAGTTCGTCCGCCCCGTGGTGGACGCGCAGAGCCGCAGTGCCCCGAGGGAGGACAGGGCCGCCGCGGCGGCGTCGTGGTCCGCGGCCGGCAGCCGGGCGAACCACTGGCAGACCACGGGATAGCCCGCCGCCCGGTGCGAGACCTCGCAGCGGAAGGACAGCGTGCGGCTGTCCAGGACCTTCTGCAGACGGCGCCGGGCGGTGGCCGGGTGCAGTCCGGTCTCCTCGGCGATCTGGGCCGCCGTCGTGCGGGCGTTGCGCCCCAGGGCCCGCACGATCGGGCCGAAGGACGGCGGCGGGGCGACGTAGCGGGCGAAGGACTCCGGGCGCGGGCCGGCGGCGGCGCGCAGGGCGGCCCGCTGGTCGGGGGAGAGGGCGTCGAGCTGCCAGTTTCCGCCACTGCCGTGCAGCCGGGTGCAGAACGCGGTCTCGTACCGGGCCAGTCCGGGCACGCGGTCCAGCTGCGGGTAGACCGACTCGGTGAGGACCGCCTGACTGGGCGTGATGACCGTCAGCATCAGGTCCCGGTCCCGGTGGCACTCCTCGATGGTGAACACGTCGGGCATGCCCGCGACCGCCTCGGCCACCTCCCGCCGTCGGCCGGGCGCGCACTGCACGTCGTGGAAGGACAGGGCCATCTGGTCGGGGTGTCCCACCGGGTGCGCCGTCATCCACGCCAGGCCGCTGCGCTCCAGGTGCCGCCATCGGGTGGCCAGCGAGGTGGCGTGCACGTCCAGGATCTCGCCGAGCACCGACCAGGACAACCGGGGGCCGAGCTGGAGGGCGTGGACGAGCTGCAGGTCTTCCTCCGTGAGCCGGGCGTCGATGTTCATCCTTCCATCCGGAACGGGCATCGGTGCAGATTCTCAGGGATTTCGCGCTGGGTGATGTACGCCACACCACAATGGTAGCCACACCCTGCACCGCATCCTGCCGGCCCCGGACCGCTCGTCCCGGGACCGCGGCGGGCCCGACCGGGAGGTTCCCATGATTCCCACCACCGCACTGGCCGCGGCCTCGACGGCAGCTGCCGCCGAGCCGAGTCCCGTCCTGGCGCTGGCCAACACCCCGGTCCTGTGGATCTGCGCCCTGGGCGTGTTCCTGGTGGTCGCGGTCCAGTCCGTGATCTACATGAAGGCCGCCCGCAAGGCGGCCCCGTCCGTGGGGATGACGCCGCAGGATCTGCGGACCTCCTTCCGCACCGGGGCGATCGCCGCGGTCGGTCCCTCCCTGGCGGTCGTCCTGGTCGCCATCGCCCTGCTGGCCCTGTTCGGCACGCCGGCCACCCTGGTGCGCATCGGCCTGATCGGATCGGTGTCCTTCGAGACCGCGGCCGCGAGCATCGCCGCCGGCACCACCGGCGCGGAACTGGGCGGGCCCACCTACACCCCGCAGGTCTTCGCCATCGTCTTCTTCGCCATGAGCATGGGCGGGGCCATGTGGATGCTGGCCACCCTCATCCTCACGCCCCTGCTCCAGCGCGGCGGGCACAAGCTGGAGAAGGTCAACCCCGCCCTGATGACCGTGGTCCCGGCCGCGGCACTGCTCGGGGCGTTCATCTCCCTCGGCCTGGCGGAGATCCCCAAGAGCCCCGTGCACCTGATCACGCTGCTCACCTCGGCGATCGTGATGGGCCTCTGCCTGCTCCTGGCCCGGGTCTCCGGACTGCGCTGGCTGCGCGAATGGGGCCTGGGCATCGCCATCCTCGTCGGGCTGACGGCGGCCTACCTGGCCCACTCGGCCGGGCTCGGCCCGGTCGGCTGACCCACCCTTCCCCCGATCCCCGGCTTCCTCCCGCTGACGCACATCCCAGGAGACTTCCATGACCGCCACCCTCACAGGCCCGCAGACCGCCGCCGGCATGGGCGAGTTCGAGCGCACCACGTCCCGATGGGGCCGGCTGACCATGATCGCCGGACTCGTGTTCTCCCTCGCCGGCCCGCTCTACCTCGTCTTCTTCGCCGACCTCGGCGTGACCGCCACCCAGCTGTTCACCGCCTTCGCCGCCGTGGCCGGCACCTTCTTCGTCATCTGGCTGGTCGAGCCGCTGACCTACTTCCCGATCCTCGGCTCGGCCTCGATGTACCAGGCGTTCATGATCGGCAACATCTCCAACAAGCTGCTGCCCGCCGCCCTGATCGCCCAGTCCAGCATCGGCGCCAAGCCGGGCACCCCGCGCGGCAGCCTCGCGGCGGTCATGGCCATCTGCGGCGCCGCCACCGTCCACCTGGTCTCGCTGTTCGTCTTCGTCGGGCTGCTGGGCACCTGGCTCATCAGCGTCATCCCGCCGGATGTCACCGAGGTGGTCCGCATCTACGTGCTGCCCTCGGTCATGGGCGCCGTGATCATCCAGGCGATCGTGAGCCTCAAGCAGGTCCGTGCCACGATCGTGGCCTTCGTGGTCGCCGTCCTGGTGCTGTTCGTGCTCGTGCCGCTCGTGCCGTCGCTGGCGATGGTGGCCACCGCGATCGTGGTGCTGACCACCCTGGTGATCGGCTGGTTCGTCCGCAAGCGCGAGGCGACCCCGGGCCAGGACGCCACGCCCGAGGTGCCCTGACGGCGTGAGCGCCGCGTAGCATCCGAGGTGTCCGCGCAGGGCACCGGCCGCACATTCCACAGAACCCGTGAGAGGAACCGCGATGACCACCCCAGACCAGCAGCTCCAGGCCGTCGGCTCGGCCGCCGGGCCGGCTTCGGCACCAGCCTCCGGACCGAGTGCGGCACCGACCGCCGGACTGGGCGAGGAGCTGCGCGTCCGGATGCTGGAGTTCTACCGGCACCTGCACGCGAACCCCGAGCTGTCCATGCAGGAGCACCGCACCGCGGAGTTCATCGAGGCCCACCTGGACACCCTGGGCATCGAGCACTTCCGGTGCGGCGGCACCGGTGTGGTGGGCGTGCTGCGCAACGGGGAGGGCCCCGTCGTCGGCTTCCGCGCGGACACGGACGGCCTGCCGATCGAGGAGGACTCCGACGTCGAGTACCGCTCCACCGCCCGCGGCACGCTGGCGGACGGCACCGAGGTGCCCGTGATGCACGGCTGCGGCCATGACACCCACGTCACCGCGCTGATGACCGCGGCCGAGGTGCTGTCCGCGGACCGGGGCAGCTGGTCCGGCACCGTGGTGCTGATCTTCCAGCCCGGCGAGGAGACCGCCGCGGGCGCCCAGGCCATGGTCGAGGACGGGCTCTGGGACAGGGCCCCGCGCCCCGAGGTGGTCTACGGCCAGCACGTCATGCCGGGACTGGCAGGGACCGTGGAGATCGTCCCCGGCGCGGCCATGGCCTACGCCGACTCGCTCAAGGTCACCCTGTACGGCGAGCAGTCCCACGGCTCCCAGCCGCAGGACTCCATCGACCCCATCGTGCAGGGCGCGCACATCGTCACCCGCCTCCAGACGGTCGTCTCCCGCGAGATCGCGCCGCGCCGGGCCGCCGTCGTGACCGTGGGCACCTTCCACGCCGGGCTGAAGGAGAACATCATCCCGGCCACGGCGGAGTTCACCCTGAACATCCGCACCATGGACGACGACGTCCGCGAGCACGTGCTGGCCGCCGTCCGGCGCATCATCACCGCCGAGGCCGCCGCCTCCGGGGCACCCGAACCGCGGATCGAGGAGCTGTACCGCTTCCCGCTGAACTTCAACGACCCGGCCGAGACCGAGGCGCTGACCGGGGTGCTGCGCGAGGCCCTGGGCGAGGACAACGTCCTGGAGGCCGAACCGAAGATGGGCTCCGAGGACTTCGGGACCCTGCCGGGGGCACTCGGCGTGCCGAGCGTGTTCTGGTTCTACGGCGGCTTCGACCAGGCGACGGTGGACTCCGGGACCATGCCCGTCAACCACTCCCCACGGTTCGTGCCCGTGCCCGAGCCGACCCTGTGGACGGCGGCGACGGCGGCCCTGGCCGCGATCCGGAGCAAGCTCGGTTCGTAGTCCGCGGGGGGCCCGCTGACGAGGACTATCCTCATCGGGTGATGACCCGATCCGATCCCGCGCAGCCAGCCGACCCCGACCGCCGGACCCGGGCCTCGGGCGCGCTGCTGTTCGTGCTGTTGTGCGCCATGGGCGTCGGCCCGCTGTTCAACTACGGCGTGTCCGTGTCCTCGGCGATCATCATCGAGCAGCTGGGGATCACGGCCGGCCAGCTGGGTCTCGTGGTCTCCGTGGTGTTCGCCTCGGCCGCCATCACCAGCATCTACCTGGGCCGGCTGGCCGACCGGATGAGCGCCCGGGCCCAGCTCGTGCTGATCTTCGCGGGCACGGCCGTGGCCCTGGTGGTCGGGGCGTTCGCGTCGCACTACTGGGTGCTGCTGTTCGCGGCCGTGCTCGCCGGCCCGGCCCAGGCCATCTCCAACCCCACCACCAACCGCATCATCATCCGCGCCGTGCCCCCGGTGAAGCGGGCCGGCTGGATCGGGGTCAAGCAGTCCGGCGTGCAGGCCTCCCAGCTGTTCTCCGGCCTGTTCTTCCCGGCCGTGTCCCTGTGGCTCGGCTGGACCGGCGCCGCGCTCGGTGCCGCGCTGGTGGCTCTGGGGCTACTGGTCTACGGCCTCGCGGTGGTGCCCACCCCGCGGGAGCTGGCGGCCCGGGCCGCGCGGGACGCTCGGGACGCCCCCGGACCGGACACCACGACGCCGGCCGCCCCCGGTGGTGCCCGGGCCACGGCCCCGGACGGGCAGGCGCCGGGCCGACTGCCGGCCACGGTGTGGATCTTCGCCTCGATCGCGCTGCTGTCCGGCTTCGGCATGCAGGCGACCAACGTCTACCTGCCGTTGTTCTCGATGGAGGCGGTGGGCTTCTCCCTCGTGCTCGGCGGCGTGGCGACGGCGGTGTCCGGCGTGATCGGCGTGGTCTCGCGCATCTGGTGGGGCCGGCGGATGTCCGCCGGCGTCAAGGCCTCCACGCTGCTGCTGATGATCTCGGCCGGCGCCCTGTCCGGGGTCGCCGCGTTCCTGGCCGCCGGACTGTGGCACCTGCCGACCCTGATCTGGGCGGGCGCGGCCCTGCACGGGGTCACGGTGCTCGGGGCGAACGTGGTCATCAACGCGGGCCTGATGCAGGTGGTGGCGCCGGAACGGATCGGCGCCGCCTCCGGGATCAACTCGATGGGCATGTACTCCGGTTTCGCCCTCGGCCCGCTGGTGATGGGCGCGTTGCGGGACCTCACCGGCGACTTCTCCATCGGCTGGCTGGTCATCGCGGTGATGTACGTGGGCTGCTTCGGCATGGCCCTGTTCCTGCGTGCGCACGGCCGCCGTCAGCCGCGGCCGGCGGTGACACCGGCCTAGACTCGGCCCCATGGACACCCCCGGCGCCGGCCCGCACCGAACCCCTCGTCCCACTGCGGCCGGGACCGCTCCCCCCGTCGGCGGCCCGCTCTGGGCGCGCACGGCGCTGCTGGTGGTGCCCGCGGTCTGGCTGGGGCTGATCGTCGGGATCTCCCTGATCGAGGCACCGCTGAAGTTCACGGCTCCGGGGATCACCATCCCGCTGGGCCTGGGCATCGGACGCCGGGTCTTCCTGGCGATGAACATCGTCGAGGTGGTGCTGGCCGTGCTGCTGCTCGTGGCGCTGTGGAGGTGCCTGGGCCGGCCCGGCAGGCAGCGGCTCTGGACGCTGGGCTGGGCGGCCACCGCGGTGCTGGTGGTCAAGGTCGCCGTGATCCGCCCGTTCCTCAACGAGCGGACGGACGCCGTGCTGGCCGGGGAGTTCGAGGGCGGCTCCGTCACCCACTACGTCTATGTCGGGGCGGAGGTGCTGCTCATCCTCGCCCTGGGTGCGCTGTTGCTGGCCGCCGCACGCGCCGTCGTCGGGCCGGGGACGGACCCGGGGACCGCACCGCGGTCATGACCCCCGGCTCCGTCGTCGGGCCGCGGGCCGGCGGCCGTGGACCAGCCAGTACACGCCGATGGTGAGGGCCATCAGGCAGGCCAGCATGAGGTACATGCCGGAATAACCCGTGACCGGCAGCAGGGCCCCCAGGATCACGGGGCCGAGGCCGATGCCGAGGTCGAGCATGATGAAGTAGGTCGAGGTGGCCACCCCGATCTGCAGGGGCGGCACCACGGTGACGGCGATCGCCTGCAGGCTCGTGAGCAGGGCACCGAAGCCGACGGCGGCCAGGGCCGCCGACGCGAAGATCCCCGCGGGGACGGGCCAGGCGGACAGCACCGCGAGTGCGGCCATGAACGACACCAGGAGCGGGACGACGGCGGCGTTGTCACCGAAACGGTCGTGGACCGGGCCGACGACGAAGCGGGTCGCCACCAGGACGGCGCCGTAGATCAGGAAGAAGGAGCTGGCCACGGTCGGGCTGATGCCCTCCTGCTGGGCGTAGCCGTTGAGGAACGCCAGCACCCCTGAGAAGGCGGTGCCCGCCAGCAGGATGACGATCGAGACGGGTAGGGCCTGCGGGGAGAGCATTCCCCGGACCGAGAATCGGGGCCGGGTGGTTCCGCCGTCCGGCGCGGGTGGCGCGGGCAGCCGGACCAGCAGGCCGGTCGCGAGCCCGAAGAGCGAGAAGACGGTACAGGCCAGGAACAGGGAATCGAAGCCGAAGGCGGCCGTGAGCTGGAAGGCCAGCAGCGGCCCGAAGGCGGAGCCGGCCGTGGTGGAGGTTCCGAACCAGCCGGTGCCCTCGCTGCGCCGGTGGCGGGGGATCAGGCCGATCACCGAGGCGGCCAGGACGGTGGCGGCCGCGCCGAAGGCGATCCCGTGGACGAAGCGCACGGCGATCAGCAGCGCCAGGGTGTCGGCCAGCAGGTACAGCGTGGAGGCGAGGAGGAAGGCGACCAGGGCGCCGATCAGGAGCCTGCGCCGGCCGATGAGGTCCATGGCCTGGCCGAAGCCCAGCCGGGAGACCACCGCCCCCAGGACGTAGGCGCCGACGGCGAGCCCGGACATCGCGTCCGAGGCCTGGAACCGGTCCACGGTGTACAGGGCCATGGCCGTGACGAGCAGGTAGAACACCATGGCCAGGAACAGGTTGGTCAGCGAGGCGAGGACGAAGTCCCGGCCCCACAACCGGCTCGGTCCAGGGGGAACCGTACTGGTGGTGGGCATGGATCACTGGCCTTCCTGGGCGGGGGACGAACCGAGCACGACACGGTTCGTAGGCATCCTAGTTCCCTGCGTCCGAGGTCGGAGCGCGGTCTACGCTGGTGGTCATGGCGAAACGCGGCTCCCTGACCTGGCTCTGGCTCATGGTCGTCGCCGCGATCCTGACGCAGACCGCGATGAACCTGCTGCGTCCGGTCACCAGCTACAAGCTCCTGACCCTGGGTGCGGACGAGACCGCCGTGGGCCTGGCGACCGCCGCCTATGCGATCGTGCCGCTGGTGAGCGCGATGTGGCTCGGCCGGATCACCGGCCGGCTGCCCTCCCTGCGGGGCATGATCGCGCTCGGTGCCCTCGTGATGTCCCTGGCCGGGGCCGCCCTGGCCTGGGGGAGCTCGGTGCTGATGATCATGGCGGCCTCGGCGCTGCTGGGCATGGGTCACCTCGTCTTCACGATCGCCGGCCAGGCCGCCATCGGCCGGCGGGCGCCCCGCGAGCTGATGGACGCGGCCTTCGGCTGGTTCACGGCGGCGTTCTCCGTCGGCCAGATGGCCGGCCCGCTGCTGTCCGGTCTCATCCTCGGCAACGTGCCGCTGGCCCAGGCGGCCACCGGGGGCGGACTGGGCGAGGAGATCTCCTGGGCACTGTGGCTCGGGGCCGGTATCTCCCTGCTCGCCGTGCCCGTCATGTTCTCCCTGCGCGCCCAGACCGCTCCGGGCCCGACGCCGGCCGCGGACTCCCGGCCCGGTGGCACCGGGGGTGCCCCCGCCGGACAGCCGACGGCGCAGAAGGCGACGGCGCTGCGCATCCTCCGGGTGCCCGGGGTGCCCTCCCACATGCTCGCCGCCCTGGCCCTGCTGGCCGTGATCGACATCCTGACGGCCTTCATGCCGCTGGTGGGGGAGGCGGCCGGGGTCTCACCCCTGTGGGTGGGCGTCCTGCTGGCCGTGCGCGGTGCCGGGTCCGTGCTGTCCAGGATCTTCCTGCCGTGGTTCACCGCCCGGTGGTCCCGCAACACGCTGGTGCTGGCCGCGCTGCTGGTCTCCGCGGTGACCATCGGACTGGTGCCCCTGGCCCTGGAGCCGATCGGCGCCCTGTGGCTGGCGGCCGCGCTGATGGCCGTGGGCGGGTCGTTCCTCGGGCTGGGCCAGCCCCTGACGATGACCCTGATCGCCCAGGCGGTCCCGGCGGACTGGCGTGGGGCCGCGCTCGGCCTGCGCCTGGTCGGGAACCGCCTCGGGCAGGTGATCCTGCCGGTGATGGCCGGCGTCGTCGCCGCACCGCTCGGACCGGCCGGGGGCGTGTGGTTCGCCTGCGCCGTGCTCGGGCTCTCCGGACTGGAACGGGTCCTGGGCCGTCACACCGGCCCGAACGCACCCGACCCGAACTCACCCGGCCCGGGCCCCAGCGAGCCCTGACGTCCTGGCGGCGCGGGGCCCGGGCGGCGGTCCTGCCGGGGCTCAGCCCTGACGGGGTTCAGTCCTCGTTCTCGTCCTCTTCGCCGTCCCATTCGCCGTCCGCGTCGGGATCGGTCCCCGGCTCCTCCGGGCCGCCCTCCTGGTAGTCCGGGATGCCGTTGTAGTCCTCGTCGCCGTCCAGCAGGAAGGTGTCCCGGCGCAGGGGGTCGATCGCGTCCAGGGTGTCCGGGTCATCGGACGAGCCGAAGTCGACGGTGCCGTCGCGGCCGTCGGCCGGTTCCTCCAGGTCGTTCTCCGGCTCCTCGATGAACTGCTGTTCGAGCTCGTCTTCGTAGCGGGCCAACACGGACCTCCTCGATCTCGGGCGACCCGGAGAGTGGGCTGATCCGCCTCCATCGGCCGCATCGTGGGTCCAGTCTAGTGTCGGCGGCGTCCGCGCGGCAGGGCCATCAAGGCCAGACCGACAAGGGCGATCATCAGGGTGCCGACCCCACCGAACAACCACCCGCTCGCACCGGTCCCGGCCGCCCGGTCCACGCGGACCACACCGGCCTCGGCGTCCCGGTCATCTCCGGCGACGGACGGTGCGTGGTCCGGGGCGCCGGCCCCCGGGCCACCGGCCTCCGTGTCCTGGCCCTCTCCGCCGGCGGACGGGCCGGAGCCGAGGCCGTCGAGCAGCCTCTCGGCGCTCGCCAGGGCCCGTTTCGACCCCGCACCGAGTTCGCTCGGGATCACCCCGGCCCACGGGGCGCCGTTGCCCGCCCCGGGATCGGGACGCGGGGGCAGGACCACGGTCGGGGCGCCGTCGGAGTCCTCGGTGGGGCCGGCGTCCGTGGCCGCCTCCTCACCGCCCGCACCTCCGCGGGTCCCCTCCGAGCCGCTGCTGGTTCCGTCGGTGTCGCCGGGCGTGCCTGGGTCCTCGGACGTGTCCGTTCCGCCGGGTGTGCCCGGTGCGGAACCCGCAGTCCCGCCCGCTGCGGGGGTCGGCGACGCGGCGCCGGGGGGTGTGCCGGTCTCGTCATCGGACCGGCCGCCCGGAGTGGTGGGAGCGGTGGTGGGGCCGGGCGAGGACGGGCGGGACGTCGGCGTCGGGGTGGGAGAGTCCCCGGGAACCGGTGTCTCGCCGGTGGGCTGGGGAGCCGGAACCGGGGTGGGCGCGGCCGTGGTGGGCTCCGGGGCCGGATCACCGGGGCTGGGCGGCGGCGTGGGGGTGGGTGTCGGCGTAGGGGTCGGAGTCGGAGTCGGACCGGCCGCACCGGGTTCGACGAGCACGCCAATCTCGCAATGGGCCTCACCGCCCCGCCCGTCGGAGGCGGTGACGGCGAAGTTGTCCTGGCCCGTCGCGCTGGACGGAGCCGGATAGGTGATGACGTGGCCGGACACGGTGGGCTGCACCCCGAACATGGAGACCTCGGTACTGAGGGTGACGGGGTCCCCGTCCGGGTCCGTGACGCTGACCCGGATGGACTCGGTGGAACCGGTCTGGGTCATCACCCCGCCGCACGTCAGCTGCGGGGCCTGGTTCGGGGTCGCTGCCGCGGTGGCGGAGGGAGAACCCTCGGGCGAGGGTGACGCGGTGCCGGTGGCGGCGGCCGGCGCGGTCAGCGCGGTGGCGGCCAGCAGGGTGCTGCAACCGACGGCGGTGACGCGGGTCAGCAGGGGACGCGCGCCGCGCGGGAGATGCGGGGTCGCCAGAGGGTGGGCTGTGGTGGTCATTCAGGTGCCCCCCGGCTCTGAAGTGCATTGGCCCCGTGCTGTCCGCCCCGTCCAGCGTGACGGACAGCACCGGCGTACTCGTAATCATACCGTGATGTTGGCGCCTTGGCCATCACAACTACATCACGGTGATTACGGTGACATCCCCGCGCGCTGACCTCGGTGGTCTGTCGGAGGGCCGGACCGCCGGCCTGGCAGGCCCGGGGCCCGGCCAGGCCGGTCGCGGTCGGCCGGACTGATCGAGACCGGGCGACCGCGACCGGCCGACGGGGGCGTCGATCAGACGACGCGGGCCTCGGGGACCGAGACCTTGGCCGGGTCGTCGGTGACCACGTGACCGATAGCGGCATCCACGGCCGCGAGGGTGGACTCGTCCAGGGTGATCCCGGAGGCCTGGACGTTCTCCACGATCTGCTCGGGACGGGATGCCCCCACGATGGCACCGGCGACGTTCGGGTTGGACAGCACCCAGGCGATGGCCAGCTGGCCCATGGTGCAGTCCAGGTCCTCGGCGATCGGCTTCAGCTTCTGCACGGCGGTCAGGACGTCATCGGTCAGCCAGGCAGCCATGGTCCGCTGCCCGCCGCCCTTCTCGTCGGTGGCCCGTGAACCGGCCGGGGGCTGCTGGCCGGGCAGGTACTTGCCGGTCAGGGTGCCGCCGGCCATCGGGGACCAGACGATCTGGGACATGCCGAGGTCCTCACACGCGGGGACGACCTCGGGCTCGATCACGCGCCACAGCATCGAGTACTGGGGCTGGTTGGAGATCAGCTGGATGCCCAGGGACCTCGCCATGGCGTGGGCCTCGCGGATCTTGTCCGCGGGCCACTCGGAGACGCCGATGTACAGGGCCTTGCCGGACCGCACGACGTCCGCGAACGCCTGCATGGTCTCCTCCAGGGGGGTCTCCACGTCGTAGCGGTGCGCCTGGTAGAGGTCCACGTAGTCCATCTGCAGGCGCTCCAGGGAGCCGTTGATCGACTCGAGGATGTGCTTGCGGGACAGACCGGTGTCATTGGGGCCCTTGGGGCCGGTGGGCCAGTAGACCTTGGTGAAGACCTCCAGGGATTCCCGGCGCTCACCCTTCAGCGCCTCGCCCAGGACCGACTCGGCCTTGCCGTTCGCGTAGACGTCGGCCGTGTCGAAGCTGGTGATGCCCTGGTCGAGGGCCGCCCGGACACAGGCGTGAGCCGTCTCGTTCTCCACCTGGGAGCCGTGGGTCAGCCAGTTGCCGTAGATGATCTCGGAGATCTTGAGTCCGCTGTTGCCGAGGTATCTGAATCTCATGGATTCACCCTAGTCGGCCGGGAACAGCGCAACGGCCGCCCTCCCGTCCGGGAGAGCGGCCGTTGCGGCGTCTGATCAGGTCAGAGCGGGCGGACTGCAGCAGCCTGCATGCCCTTGGGGCCCTGCTGGGCCTCGAACTCGACCTTCTGGTCCTCCTGGAGCTCCTTGAAGCCGGAGCCCTCGATGGCGGAGAAGTGGACGAAGATGTCAGCGGAGTTGTCGTCCGGGGAGATGAAGCCGTAGCCCTTCTCAGCGTTGAACCACTTGACGGTACCGGTGGCCATGGATGCCTCTTTCATTGGGGTGTTGACCCGCGGGGGTTCCCGCGGGGGCGAAGCGGTGTGTGGCGAAACCGCTTCCCAACGCCCCGTCCAGCCCGAGGGCTGACCGGTCCGCAGTGATGACGGACTTACTGCTACTACACTTCGTCGCCCATATTACGTGAGAGTGGTCGAAACAACAGCCCCACGGGGTCGAATCCTCGGCGTTGGCCAAGAATTCACCCCGAGCGTGAGGCATAGACCACCCGGTTCTCCAGGTACTGATCCCGGACGGTGTCGAAGACCCCCGTGCACGTGATCAGCCGGACCTCGTCACCGGCCACCGCTCCGTAGACATCGAGCGTGGGGAAGTCGTCCACCGGGTGGTCCGCCACGCGATCCACCCGGTAGACGCGGACGTCCCCGGCGGCGTCGGTCACCTGTACCTCGTGCCCGGGGCCCAGCTCCAGCAGTCGCTCGAAGATCGCGGGGCCGGCCGGTGTGTCCACGTGGGCGACGAAGACGGTCGGGTGGCCTCCCTCCGGATTCTCATCCGGTGAGTACCACCCGACGTCTTCACCGCTGTCCGGGACCTCGAGGGTCCCATCGTCCTGGACCTGCACCCCGATGAGGCCGGTCCGCACCTCGATGGCCGGGATCTCCAGTCGGGCGGGAGCGACCGGTGCGGACAGGGTGTCAGCGGGCCCCTTCCAGGCCGACTCCACGCTGTTCAGGAACGCCGACGTATCCATCGAACAACCCGCCAGCGGCGCCGCCAGGGCGGTCCCGGCCAGCACGGCGCCGAGGCGCCGGGCCCGCCTTGGCGGCCGGCGTGTGTTCACGGTGGATACGTCCCGGGGGCTCATACGGCGCTTCGCCTCCGGCGGACCAGCGTGTAGGCGCCCAGGCTGACGGCGGCGGCGACGGCACCCGCCGTGGCGATCGGCAGGACCATGTTCTGGTCGGGCGCATCGCCCCGGCCGGCGTCGACACCCCCGACCGGCAACTGCGTGTCGTCTCCGGCCGGAGCACCGGGACCGGTGCCGGCCTGGTCCGGTGTGGTGGCCGCGCAGCCCGGGTCCGT
>JAPFFX010000112.1 GCA_026645375.1 Citricoccus sp. WCRC_4
CTCCTCCCTGCAGGTCGCCGAGGCCTCCCTGACCGGCGAGTCCGTTCCGGTCACCAAGTCCACGGCCGTACTGGACGCGGCCGTGCCCCTGGGCGACCGGGTCAACATGGTCTTCAAGGGCACCGCCGTGACCCAGGGGGTCGGCCGGGCCGTGGTGACCGCCACCGGCATGGCCACCGAGATGGGGCACATCGCCGCGCTGCTCGCCGGCACGGAGCGGGAGCCGACCCCGTTGACGCGGGAGATCAACGGGATCGGCAGGACCCTCGGGATCGCGGTCGTCGTCATCGCCGCGGTGGTGATGGCGGCCATCGCGTTCACGAGCGGGGTCTCCTCGCTCCAGGACGCGGTGGACGTGCTGCTGGTCGGCGTCTCCCTCGCGGTGGCGGCCGTCCCCGAGGGGCTGCCGGCCGTCCTCTCGGTCGTGCTCTCACTCGGCGTGCAGGCAATGAGCCGTCGCCATGCGATCGTCAAGGACCTGGCCTCCGTGGAGACACTCGGTTCGGCCTCCGTCATCTGCTCGGACAAGACCGGGACGCTGACCCGCAACGAGATGACCATGCTCAAGGTCCGGTCGTCCTCCGGGGAATCGCACGTCACCGGGGTGGGCTATGCCCCGGACGGGGAGGTGCTGCTGGGAGGCACCCCGCTGCTGGAGAACGACCCCGAGCTGGACCTGCGCGAGGAGGACATCGTCGTCCTCACCGGCGGCACCCTGGCCTCCGACGCCGAGGTCCGCCAGGACGAGGACGGGCACTGGGTCGTGGTCGGGGATCCCACCGAGGCGGCGTTCGTCGTCGCCGAGCGCAAGGCCGGGCTGTCCGGGATGCGCGAGGCGCGGTTCGAGCGCGTGGCGGAGGTGCCCTTCACCTCCGAGCGCAAGATGATGTCGGTCATCGTGGACGACCGGGACCACACGGACCCGGGCGCTCCGGCGGACGTCGGCTGGCCCGGTTCCGGCCGGCCGGTCCTGGTGGCCAAGGGCGCGCCGGACGTGCTGCTGCGCCACTGTACCCGCGTCCGCACCGGGCTGGAGGTGGCGCCGCTGACCGAGGCCGACCGGGCCGCCGTCGCCGCCGACGTGGAGTCGATGTCCCACGAGGCCCTGCGCACGCTGGCCGTGGCGTACCGGCCGCTGACCGTCCCCGAATACGCGGGCGCGGTGGGCCAGGACGGCGCCTTCGACGCCGGGGCGGGCCTGGCACTGGAGGAGGACCTGATCTTCGTCGGCACGGTGGGGATCATCGACCCGCCGCGCTCGGAGGTCGCCGAGGCGGTGGCGCAGGCGCGCCGGGCCGGGATCCGCGTGGTGGTGATCACCGGCGACCATCCGGCCACGGCGCTGCGGATCGCCCAGGACCTGGGGATCGCCCGCGCCGGGCAGGGGGCGGTCACCGGTCCGGAACTGGACGCGATGGACGCGGGGCGGCTGCGAGCGGCGGTGCGGGAGGCCACCGTGTTCGCGCGGGTCGCCCCCGAGCACAAGCTGCGCATCGTCGAGGCCCTGCAGGCGGAGGGCCACGTGGTGTCCATGACCGGCGACGGCGTCAACGACGCCCCGGCCCTGAAGAAGGCGGACATCGGGGTGGCCATGGGCGTCACGGGCACGGAGGTCTCCAAGGAGGCCGCCGCCATGATCCTCACGGACGACGACTTCACCACCATCGTGGCCGCGGTGCGCCAGGGCCGGGTGATCTTCGGGAACATCCGGAAGTTCCTGCGCTACCTGCTGTCCTCCAACACGGGTGAGGTCCTGACCATGTTCCTGGGCGTGGTCCTGGCGGGGTTCCTGGGCCTGGCCGGGCACGGCGAGGGGATCGTGGTGCCCCTGCTGGCCACCCAGGTCCTGTGGATCAACCTCATCACCGACTCTGGCCCGGCCCTGGCGATGGGCGTGGACCCCGAGACGGAGGACGTCATGGCCGCGCCGCCGCGCGGCGTGCAGGACCGGGTGGTCGATGGGCGGATGTGGGCCGGGATCCTCTCGACCGGTCTGGTCATGGCCGTGGTCACCCTGTTCGCGATCGACCTCCACCTGCCCGGTGGACTGGTGGAGGGCGCGGAGACGGTGGAGGTGGCGCGCACCGCGGCGTTCACCACGCTCGTGCTCGCCCAGCTGTTCAACGCCCTGAACTCCCGGTCCGAGACCGTCACCGCCTTCCACCGGCTGTTCACCAACGGCTGGCTGTGGGCGGCGATCGCCTTCGGCGTGGTGACCCAGGTCCTCGTGGTGCACCTGCCGTTCCTGCAGGGTGCCCTCGGCACGGCGGCACTGGGCTGGGAGCAGTGGCTGGCGTGCCTGGCGCTGGCCTCCGGGGTGCTGTGGTTCGGCGAGCTGCGCAAGGTGGTGCTCAGGGCCCGGACGGCGCGACAATGGATCACGGACAACGCCGACGAAGGGTAACCGTCATGACCGAGTCAGGATCCCGGTCCCAGCTGGTCACCTGCCTGTGGACCTCCGGGCAGGCGGAGGAGGCCGCGCGGTTCTACGTGGACGCGTTCGCCGCCTACCGGCCCGACACCCACCTGGACGAGGTCCAGCGCAGCGCCATCGACGTGGTCCCCGGCGGCGACCAGGTCCACCTGCGCGCCGGTGACGTGCTCACGGTGTCCTTCACCCTGGACGGCCAGCGCTTCGTCGCGCTCAACGACCCCGCCCGGCCGGTGCCGTACACCGACGCCGTCTCCCTGCAGGTGCTGTGCGGGAACCAGGAGGAGGTGGACCACTTCTGGTCGGCGCTCACGGCCGGGGGCGGGACGGAGGTCGCCTGCGGCTGGCTCCAGGACCGCTACGGGATGCGCTGGCAGGTGGTCCCCACCGTGCTGCTGGAGCTGCTGGCCGGGGAGGACCGCGACGCGGCCGCCCGGGTGCAGCGGGCGATGATGGGCATGGTGCGGCTGAGCATCGAGGGGCTCATGGACGCCGCACAGGACGCCTTCGGCGCCGAGGAGCAGTGAGCCGGAGCCCTCAGCGCACCAGCAGCGCGACCAGGAAGTCCGCCTCGGGGGTGAACTCGTCGAGCTGCCACGTGGCGAACCGGCCCTGCAGCCGGAACCCGGCGAGGCCGGCGTCGTCCACGAACTCCTCGAAGTCATAACCGCGCCCGGCGCCGAAGCCGATCACCGCGCGACCGCCGTCCCGCAGGGCGGCGTGCAGGTGGCGCAGCACGTCCTGCCGGGAGCCGGGGGAGAGGAAGCCGAAGACGTTGCCCGCCGAGAAGATGAGGTCGAAGGGCTCCTCCTCGCCCAGTCCGGCCAGGGTGGCCGCGTCCAGGGTCTCCAGGTCGGCCACGTACCAGTCGGCGTCCGGGTGGTCCTCGCGGGCCACGTCGATCAGGTGCTCGTCCAGGTCCACGCCGGTGACGCGGTGCCCGGCGCGGGCCAGGTATCCACCCACCCTGCCGGTGCCGCAACCGGCGTCGAGGACGCGCGCGCCCCGGGGGCACAGGGCGTCCACCAGCCGGGCCTCGCCGTGCAGGTCCATGCCCTCGGCGGCCAGGGACCGCCAGCGCTCTGCGTAGCGGCGGGAGTGCTCGGGATCGTCGGCCACCATCCGGGCCCAGAGGTTCTCGGTCATGTCCCCAGTATCGCGCGTGAACCGGTACGTGCACTTCTGCCCCCGGGTGGTTATAAGGTGAGACAGGAACGAGCCCGAATACCGGAAGGACCACCCCATGAGCATCGCGCAGATCCCGCTCCGGCTGACCGCCGGCGCCTTCATCCTCAACTCGGGGATCAACAAGACCAAGATCTCGGAGGAGCAGGCCGAGCAGATGCGGGACCTGGCCGCCAACGGCGTGCCGTTCCTGAAGGACATGAGCCCGAAGCAGTTCAAGCAGTTCCTCACCGCCGGGGAGCTCGGGGTCGGGGCCGCGCTGCTGCTGCCCTTCGTGCCGGGCTGGCTCGCCGGCGCCGCGCTGACCGCCTTCTCCACGGGCCTGCTGTCGATGTACAAGAACACCGAGGGCATGACGGAGCCTGACGGCATCCGGCCGACCGAGCAGGGCACCGCCGTGGCCAAGGACGTGTTCCTCTTCGGCATCGGCACCGCCCTGATGGTGGACGGCGCCGTGAACCGGGTCGGTCGCAAGAACGCCGCCGCCGCCCGCCGCGCCAAGAAGCTCACCGCCGCGGCCGAGGTCAAGGCCGACGCCATCCGCTCCGCCGCGGGCGCCAAGGCCGAGGCCATCAACAAGGCCCGCGAGGAGCAGACGCAGGCGCTGCGCGCGGCCCGCAAGAAACTGCAGGAGACCCGCAAGAGCATCTGATGCCCTGAAGGTCGTCGTCAGGGGCCCGTCCCGGTTCTGCCGGGGCGGGCCCCTGGCGCGTCCGGGGAACCCTCGCCCGCCCGTGGGTGGCCCGCCGGAGCGCGTCCGGCGTTACGGTGACACCATGAGCGAAGCGGACCACGCCGATGTCACTGCCGGCCAGGACGCCCCCGGCCGCCGACCCGGGGGGCCGGGCCTGGGCACCCTCGCCATCCTGGGCGCCGGCGGGGACCTGACCCGTCGGCTGCTGCTGCCGGGACTGGCCACCTGCCTGGCCGCCGGGGTGCCCGAGCACGGGATCACCGTGGTCGGCGTCGGCCGGACCGAGGACGCGGACTTCGCCGCCACCGTGCGCGAGGCCTTCGCCGAGGTGCTGGACGCCGACCAGCTCGGGCTCCCCGCGGTGCGGGCCACCCTCGAGTCCGCCCGCTGGGTCACCGGGGACGCCGCCGACGCCGGGGACCTGGCCGCACTGCTGGCGGAGGCGGAGGGCCCCACCGGGCTGTACTTCGCGCTGCCGCCCGGCGTCACGGAGGACGCCTGCCGGGAGCTGGCGGGTCTGCACGCGCAGGGACGGCTGCCCCCGGACACGGTCCTGGTGCTGGAGAAGCCCTTCGGGTCCGGACAGGAGTCCGCACGGCGCCTGAACGACCTGCTGGCCGGGTTCCTGCCCGAGGAGCGGGTGTTCCGGGTGGACCACTTCCTGGCTATGCCCGGGGTGCTCGGGCTGGTGGGGATGCGCTTCGCCAACCGCATCCTGGAGCCGGTGTGGAACCGGGACCACGTGGAACGGATCGAGATCACCTACGACGAGACCCTGGGGTTGGAGGGCCGTGCCGGGTTCTACGACAGCACGGGGGCGGCCCGGGACATGATCCAGTCCCACCTGCTCCAGGTCATGGCCGTGGTGATGATGGATGCGCCGGACCGGTTCGACGGCGTGGCGGTCCCGGCCGGCACCGCGCCCGTGCTGCGGGCCGCCCGGCTGTGGCCGGACGGGCCGGAGCACGGCGCGGACGTCCCCGTGGTGGTCCGTGGCCGGTACACCGCCGGCGCCGTGGACGGACGGGCACTGCCCTCCTACGTGGACGAGGACGGCGTGGACGCCTCGCGGCAGACCGAGACGTTCGCGCAGGTGATCGTGGAGGTGGACTCCCGGCGGTGGAGCGGGGTGCCCGTGGTGCTGCGCTCCGGCAAGGCCATCGGCTCCCCGCGCCAGGACATCTCGGTGGTGTTCCGCCGCCCGCCGCACGACCGGAAGCACGTCCCGGCGGGAGGGTCGCCGCCCGCCGACGTGCTCCGGGTCGGCTTCGAGGACGAGCGGATCGCGCTGGAGCTCAACGCCGGCGGACCGTTCGACCCCCGCGGGATGACCCGCACCGTGCTGTGCTCCGAACTGCCCGAGCCCGGCCTCACCGCCTACGGCTCACTGCTGCGCTGGGTGCTCGAGGGCCGCCAGGCCTTCGCCGTCAGCGGCGAGGGGGCCGAGCAGGGCTGGCGCATCGTCGAGGGCATCGCCGACGCCTACGCCTCCGGGGCCGCCCCGCTGCTGGACTACCCCGCCGGCTCCTCCGGGCCCCGGGCCGGGGGTTAGGCGCCCCCGACCGCCATCCGGGACCAGCCGCCGTCGGGATCCGCGGGCAGCTCGCGGAGCACCCGCGCGGGCACGCCCACGGCCACCACGTTCGCCGGCAGGTCCGAGGTGACCACCGCGCCGGCGCCGACCACGGTGTTCTCTCCGATGGTGACGCCCGGGCCCACGATCACGCCGCCGCCGAGCCACACGTTGTCCCCGATGGTGATCGGCTGGGCGCCCTCCCACTTGTCCCGGCGGGGACCCGGTTCCAGGGGATGGGTGGCCGTGAGCAGTTGCACGTTCGGGCCGATCTGGGCGTCCGCGCCGATGCGGATCGGCGCGCAGTCCAGGGCGACGAGGTTGAAGTTGGCGAAGGTGCGGTCCCCGACGTGGAGGTTCACGCCGTAGTCCACGCGCAGCGGCGGACGGATCACGATGCCCTCCCCGCGGGTGCCGAGCAGCTCGCCCAACAGGTCCCGCCGCTCGGCGAGGTCGGTGACCGAGGTGGCGTTGTACCGCTCGGAGAGCAGCTCGGCGCGAGTGTTCAACTCCTCCAGCGCGGGGTCGTCGGCGAGGTACGGCTCCCCGGCGAGCATCCGATCGTGCATGGAGCGATCGTCCGGGAAGTACGGAGAGGTGAGGGCTGGGTGCGTCATGGTCCCAGCGTGCCAGAATGGCCGCATGAGCACCCCAGGCACCACGCGCGAGCCCACCGGCCGGATCATCGACGGGCCCGAGGGCCGGTCCATCCAGATCACCAGGATCCTGCCGCACGCGGTCGAGGACGTGTGGAACCACCTGGCGGACCCGGGGCTGCTGGCGAGGTGGTACGGGACCTACACCGGGGACCCCGCCACCGGCAGCGTCCGGCTGGCCATGGTCGAGGCCCCCGACGAGCCGGGGGAGTGCATCATCGAGGCCTGCGAGCGCCCCCACCGCCTCCACGTGGTGCTGCAGGACCCGGCCGGGACGGCGTGGCGCCTGCGCGTCACCCTGGACTCCGCGGACACCGGGGCGGGCACCGCGCTGGTCTTCACCCAGCCGATCTCCGGCGTCGAGCAGATGGCCCCCGACGTCGGCCCCGGTTGGGAGTACTACCTGGACCGCTTGCAGGCGGCCCTGGACGGCGGGGACGTGGACGCCGTGGACTTCGCCGACTTCCACCCGCACCAGCGGGACCACTACACGCCCGTGGAGCCCACCCAGAGCGGCCCGGAGGAGGACGGCCGGGGGTGAGGCCGGACAGCGGGGACCTGCTCGACCACGAGCACCGCTTCGCCTGCGTGTCCTCGGTCCCGCTGTTCAGCGGGCTGGAGGAGGAGGACCGGCACCGGATCGCCGAACGCGTCATCACCCGGCCCTACCGGCGCGGCGAGGTGGTCTACTCGATCGGGGACAGCCCCGGCCTGCAGATCGTGCACTCCGGACGGGTCAAGCAGTCCCGGGTGCTGGAGAACGGCAACGAGCAACTGCTGCGGGTCCTCTCGCCCGGGGACTTCACCGGCGAGCACGCGCTGCTGGGCGACGAGCCGGTCACCTCCATGGCCGTGGCGGCCACGGACGCCCAGGTCTGCTCGCTGGCGCGGTCTGACATGGACCGGTTCCTGGCGGACTACCCCCGGGTGGCCATGACCATGCTGCGGTCCGTGGCCCGCCGGCTGGAGGCGACCGAGCACCAGGTCGCCGAGATCACCGGCCGCTCCGTGGAGTCCCGGCTGGGGGAGTACCTCGTGGCCGCCGCCGCGGAGGCCGGCGTGGCCCCGGGGGCCGGGTACCGGCTGCCGATGCCCAAGAAGGACCTGGCGTCCTACCTCGGTACCACCCCGGAGACCCTGTCCCGGCGCCTGCACGCGCTCGCGGACCAGGGACTGATCGCCCTCGGCCGCGGCAACCGGGTCACCGTGCTGGACGAGCCCGGACTGCTCCTGCTCTGAGCCGCCCCTGAGTCCCTCCGGGCCCTTCCGCGTCCTGGCGGGCCCCTCCGCCCGCCGCGGGCCGGTCAGCCGTGGCTCTCCTCCTCGACCCCGGTGACGGTGGTCAGCAGGAACACGCTGTCCTCGAGGGCGAGCACGCCGTGGCGTTCCTTGGTCAGCTGCACCAGCTGGCCCACGCCCAGCCGCTGGTCACCCCCGCTGCCGGCGGTGACCTCCAGGGAGCCCTGCAGCACCTGGAGGGTGGCGGCCGGCGGGGCGTTGTGGTCGGCCAGCCGGGCGCCGTCGGTCAGCGCGATGATCGACTGGCGCAGGTGGCCGTCGCGCAGCAGCAGGTCCCCGTGCCGGCCGTGCGGATTGGCCCGGGCGGCGTCCAGGGTGCTGCCGATCAGGGCGGTCAGGTCGTGGGGTCCGGGCGAGTAGGTCATGGGATCACCGTAGCCGGTGGACCTCAGCGCAGGGCACCCATGAGCGCGGACGGCAGCCGGACCTAACCGGCCCGGTCCCCGGCGTCATACGGGCGCCCGGTCGAGACCACCCGGTCCAGGGAGTCGATGGACCAGAACGTGTCCGCCTCGGCGAGCCACGGGCTGGCCGGCATGGTCACGGGCTCGCCGGTCCGCGCCGACTGCGCCACCGCGCGGGCCGTGGCGCGCGCCCTGGCGGTGTCCTCGTCGAGGAACTCCAGCACCCCGGTGTGGCGGGTGCGCAGTTGCAGCACGTCCCCGGCGGGCAATCCGGCGGCCAGCTGGCGACCGCGCAGCAGCTCGGCGTCGAAGGCCGCCCCGGCCACCAGCACGATGTAGCTGATCCACACGACCACCATGATCACCACGAGCCCGTTCAGGGTGCCCAGGATCCGGTCGAACGTGCCGAAGCGCTCGGCCAGCCAGCCCAGCAGCACGGTCATGGCGAACAGGGTCAGCACGGCGGCCAACCCGCCCCAGGACATCCAGCGGAAGGGCGGCTGCACCACGTTGGGCCCCCAGTGGTAGGCCACGGTGACGGCGAACACGATCAGCGCCAGGATCACCGGCCACTTCAGCAGGTTCCAGGCGGCCACGGTGGTGGCCGGCAGGCCCAGCAGGTCACCGAGCCGCTCCGAGAGCCCGCCGCCGATCAGCACCAGCAGCAGCACGGCGATCACGGCGATCATCAGCGTCAGCGTCTCGAAGAAGATCACGGTCCGGAACCACAGGAACCTGCGGCCCTCGCGGGTGTCGTGGATCCGGTGCATGGCCCGGTGGAAGGAGGCGAACACGTTGGAGGCGGCGATGATCGAGCCGACCAGCCCCAGCACCACGCCCGGCACGCCGCCGTCGGTGTTGGCCAGCGCCAGCAGCGCCGCCGTGACGACGTCCGGGTTCAGGCCCGGCAGCAGCTCGTGCAGCAGCTCGGCACCGGTGTGCACCGTCTCGTCCTCCAGGCCCAGCAGGGACACGATGGACACCACGGCGATCGCGGCCGGCACCACGGAGAGCAGCGAGTAGAAGGCCATGGACCCGGCCACGTCCCAGACCTGCATGTCCACCAGCTTCATGATGGTGCGCCGGATGACGTGGAACAGCGTCACCCGGGGGCGCCGGTAGGTGCGCTCCGGCACCGGGCGACGGAACGGGTGACTGGGCATGGGACGATCGTAGACCGCCGGAGCCCGCTCAGAACTCGACGTCGGTGGGGTTCAGCACGCGGGCCAGGAAGTCCTGGGTGCGCGATTGCTGCGGGTTCCCGATGACCTGCGCGGCCGGGCCCTGCTCGACCACCACGCCGCCGTCCATGAACACCACCCGGTCGGCCACCTCGCGGGCGAAGCTCATCTCGTGGGTGACCACGAGCATCGTCATCCCCACCCCGGCCAGCCGGCGCATCACCGCCAGCACCTCGCCGACCGTCTCGGGGTCCAGCGCGGAGGTCGGCTCGTCGAAGAGCATCAGCTGCGGGTCCATGGACAGCGCGCGGGCGATCGCCACGCGCTGCTGCTGGCCGCCGGAGAGCTGGTCGGGGTAGCGTCCCTCCATCCCGGCCAGTCCCACGCGCTCGAGGTTGGTCCTCGCGACGTCGGCCGCCTCGGCCTTGCCCCGGTGCAGCACCTTGACCTGGGCGACCGTGCAGTTCTCCAGGACGGTCAGGTGCGGGAAGAGGTTGAAGTGCTGGAAGACCATGCCCACGTGCCGGCGCATGGCGTTGAGGTCGACGTCCTCGTCGGTGGCCTCGAACCCGCCGACGGTGACGGTGCCGGAGTCGGGGACCTCCAGCAGGTTCACGCAGCGCAGCAGGGTGGACTTGCCGGAGCCGGAGGGACCGATCAGGCAGACCACCTCGCCGGGGGCGACCGTCAGGTCGATCCCCTTCAGGACGTGGTTGGAGCCGAAGGACTTGTTCAGCCCGGTGATGGAGACGCCGGAGGCGTGGACGGTGGGAGCGGCCGGAGAAGCGGGGGAGGGATTCGTCATGGGATCGACTTTCTCGGGATCGTCGTCAGGACCGTCAGGACCGTCAGGACCGTCAGGACCGTCAGGACCGGGAGCGGCGGGCCCCGCGGGACTCGAAGCGGCGGGCGAGCAGGGACAGCGGCACCGTGATGATGAGGTACATCAGCCCGGCCACCAACACGGGGGTCAGCCCGGCGCCCAGGGCGGTGATCCCGTCCCGGCCGAACTTGGTCAGCTCGAACTCGTGGGCGGCCAGGCCCAGGACGTAGACCAGGGAGGAGTCCTTGGTGAGCAGGATGACCTCGTTGGTCAGCGGCGGCAGCACCAGGCGGAAGGCCTGCGGGATGACGATCGTGACCATGGCCCGCCAGCCGGGCATGCCCAGCGACCGGGCGGCCTCGTACTGGCCCTTCGGCACGGCCTGCAGGCCGGCTCGCAGCGTCTCCGAGATGTAGGCGGCGGACACCAGGCCCAGTGAGGCCATGACGACGACCGGGATCGGCCACTGCACCCCGAAGGCGAAGGGCACGCCGTAGCCGAAGGCCAGGAACACCAGCAGCGCGGGCACGCCGCGGAAGAACTCGGTGTAGACGGTGGCCAGCCAGCGGTAGGGCGGGAACGCGGACATCCGCATCAGGGCCAGCACGATGCCGCCCACCAGGCCCACGGCGAACGAGGTGACGGTGTAGAGCAGCGTGTTGCCGAACCCGATGAGGATGATGTCCGGGAACATCGGGGCCACCGCGGCGAAGTTGAACACCGACTCGCTCACGGTCTGCCAGTCGACCGCCAGCAGGACGACGATGATCGCCACCACGAAGACGGCCGCCTGGATGCCCAGGGAGATCCGGCGACGCCGGCGCGCGCCCCCCGGCCGGGCGGCGTCCGGGTCCCGGGGCGTC
>JAPFFX010000117.1 GCA_026645375.1 Citricoccus sp. WCRC_4
TCTCGCCGGCCCAGCCGGCCCAGCCGGCCCCACCGGTCGCGCCGTCGAGCACGGCGGCGTCGGAGGCACCCGATGCCGCAGGCGCACCGGCACCGGTTCCCGTGCCGGCCGCTGCCTGGGCCCGCCGGCTCCGGCTCCGGCCGGTCGCGCCGGTCGAACCGCCGGTCGAGGGCTCGGCGGCGCCGGCGGACGCACCGTCACCCAGCAGCTCGAGGTAGATGAACTGGTCCACGGCATTGCGCAGCGACGCCGGGGTCTTGCGCTCGCCCAGGCCGATCACGCGCTTGCCGGACTCGCGCAGCCGAGTGGCCAACCGGGTGAAGTCCGAGTCGGAGGACACCAGCGCGAACGCCTCCACGTTGCCCATCCACAGCAGGTCCATCGCGTCGATGATCAGCGCCGAGTCGGTGGAGTTCTTCCCCGTGGTGTAGGAGAACTGCTGGACCGGCTGGACGGCCAGCCGGTTCAGCTCGTTCTTCCAGCCGCCCAGCTGGTTGGTGGTCCAGTCGCCGTAGGCGCGCTTGATGGTGGGTGTTCCGTAGGTCGCCAGTTCCTCCAGGACGGCGCCGGCGTGGGTGGCGGAGACGTTGTCGCAGTCGATGAGCACGGCGATGCGGGTGGTCGCACTGGAGGAGATGGTCATGCCCCTCACCCTACTGAATCCGCTGCGAGCGATGAGGCCAGGCCGCGTCCCGGTGGCTCACTAGACTGGTCTGGCACCACCGTCGAGCCCAGAGGAATCCATGTCCTTCCCCACCCACCGTCCGCGCCGCCTGCGCCAGTCCGCCGCCATGCGCCGGCTGGTCGCCGAGCACCGGATCCACCCGGCCGACCTCATCCTGCCGGTCTTCGTCCGGGAGGGTGCCACCGAGCCGATCCCGCTGCAGTCCATGCCGGGAGTCGTCCAGCACACCCAGGACTCGCTGAGGGCCGCCGCCGCCGAGGCCGCCGAACTGGGTCTGGGCGGCATCATGCTCTTCGGCGTTCCCGAGACCCGGGACGCCACCGGTTCGGCCTCCCTGGACCCGGCCGGCGTGCTCAACGCCGGCGTCCGCGCGGTCAAGCAGGAGGTCGGGGACTCCCTCGTGGTGATGTCGGACCTGTGCCTGGACGAATTCACCGACCACGGCCACTGCGGCGTGCTCACCGCGGACGGCGTCGTGGACAACGACGCGACCCTGGAGATCTACGGCCGGATGGGCGTGGCCCAGGCCGAGGCCGGGGCCGACATGGTCGGCCCGTCCGGGATGATGGACGGCCAGGTGGCCGTCATCCGCCAGGCCCTGGACGACGCCGGCCACCAGGACACCGCGATCCTCGCCTACGCCGCGAAGTACTCCTCGGCGTTCTACGGCCCCTTCCGTGAGGCGGTGGACTCGCAGCTGACCGGCGACCGCAAGACCTACCAGATGGACCCCGCCAACCGACGAGAGGCCATGCTGGAGGTCTCCCTGGACCTGGACGAGGGCGCCGACCTCGTCATGGTCAAGCCGGCCATGAGCTACCTGGACATCCTGCGGGACGTGGCCGAGGTCTCCGACGTGCCGGTGGCCGCCTACCAGATCTCGGGGGAGTACGCGATGATCGAGGCCGCCGCGTCCAACGGCTGGATCAACCGGGACCAGGCGATCATCGAGTCCGTGCTGTCCATCCGGCGTGCCGGGGCGGACAGCGTGCTGACGTACTGGGCCAGTGAACTGGCCCGCTGGACCAAGGAGGGAAGGCTCTGATGCCGGAGACCACTGAGACCACCGGGCAGGCACGCGCCGGCGCCCCGTCGCCGTCCACCAACGCGGGGATCTACGAGGCGGCCCGCGCCGTCATCCCCGGCGGGGTGAACTCCCCGGTCCGGGCCTTCGGCTCCGTGGGCGGCACGCCGCGGGCCATGGTGAAGGCCCAGGGTGCCTACCTGACGGACGTCGAGGGCAACGAGTACGTGGACCTGGTGTGCTCCTGGGGGCCGATGCTGCTGGGACACAACCATCCCGCCGTCGTGGACGCGGTGCACCGTGCCGTGGACGCCGGGCTGTCCTTCGGCGCCTCCACGCCGGATGAGGCGCGGCTGGCAGCACTGATCGCGTCCCGCGTCCCCGTCGACCGGGTCCGGATGGTCTCCACCGGCACCGAGGCCACCATGACCGCCGTGCGACTGGCACGCGGGGCCACGGACCGGAACCTCATCGTGAAGTTCGCCGGCTGCTATCACGGGCACTCGGACGGCCTGCTGGCCGCCGCCGGTTCCGGGGTCGCCACCCAGGCGCTGCCCGGATCGGCCGGCGTCACCGAGGCCCAGGCCGCCGAGACGCTGGTCCTGCCCTACAACGACCGCGATGCCCTGGAGGAGGCCTTCGCCGCGCGCGGTGACCAGATCGCCGGGATCATCACGGAGGCCGCCCCGTGCAACATGGGCGTGGTCACTCCCGCCGACGGCTTCAACCGGTTCCTGCGCGAGATCACCGAACGCCACGGGGCGCTGCTGGTCTGGGACGAGGTCCTCACCGGGTTCCGCGCCTCGGACACCGGCTACTGGGGACTGTCCGGCAAGCCGGAGGGATGGACCCCGGACCTGTGGACCTTCGGGAAGGTGATCGGGGGCGGGATGCCGACGGCCGCCGTGGCCGGCCGGGCCGAGGTCATGGACCTCCTGGCACCGCTCGGACCGGTCTACCAGGCCGGCACCCTCTCCGGGAACCCGGTGGCCATGGCCGCCGGCCTGGCCACCCTGCAGAACGCGACGGAGGACGTCTACGCGACGATCGCCCGGCGCTCGCAGCAACTCGAGGAATCGCTCGTGGGCGCGCTCACCGAGGCGGGGGTGGATCACTCGATCCAGCGGGCGGGGACGCTGTTCTCGGTCGCCTTCGGCACGTCCGGGCGCGGCGTGCGGGACTACGCCGACGCCCAGGGCCAGGAGGCCTTCCGCTACGCCCCGTTCTTCCACGCGATGCTCGACCACGGGGTCTACCTGCCCCCGAGCGTCTTCGAGGCCTGGTTCGTCTCGGCCGCGCACGACGACGCCGCCATGGAGCGGATCGCCGCAGCCCTGCCGCACGCGGCGCGGGCCGCGGCGCAGGCCCAGCCCGCTGCGGGCGCCTGACACCGCTCGAGCGGTTGGGGCCGGCGTCGGGATCCCCGACGCCGGCCCGGAGCCGGGGATGACGAGAGGCCGGTACCCCGCGGGGTACCGGCCTCTCGTGCCAGCGGTCAGAAGGCCGGGGTCACGTCCCCGCCGGGCCAGGTCTGCTCGATGTAGGACTTGACCTCCTGGGAGTGCAGGAGCTCTTCCAGCTTCTCGATGGCGGCGGTCTTCTCACCGGCGCGCCAGGCCAGGAAGTTCGCGTACGGGTTCTCCCCGGAGATGTCCTCCACCACCAGGGCGTCGTCCAGGGTCATGCCGGCCTGGATGAAGTAGTTGCCGTTGATGATCGCCAGGTCGATCGCCGGGTCCTTCACGATCTGGACCAGGATCTCCGGCTGGTTCTCCTCGAACTTCAGGCCCTTCGGGTTCTGCTCCTCGGACAGGGTCAGGGCGGCGGAGTCGTCCTCGATACCGGTGAGCAGCCCGGCGGCCTCCAGCATCTTCAGGGCACGAGGCTGATTGCCCGGGTCATTGGTGATCGCGACGGTGGCGCCGTCCGGGATCGACTCGACCGAGTCGTGCTTCTCGGAGAACGCGGCGTAGGGCTCGATGTGGATGCCCTCGCCGTGCTCGAACTCGTAGCCCTTCTCCTCGACCTGGGAATCGAAGAACGGCTCGTGCATGTAGTAGTTGGCATCCGAGGAGCCCTCGTCCAGGGAGACGTTGGGCAGCTGGTAGTCATCGAACTCCTGGATCTCCAGGTCGATACCCGTGCCCTCGGCGAGGTTCTCGTCCACGTACTCCAGGATCTGCGCGTGCGGGACAGGGTTGGCGCCGACCTTCAGGACCACCGGGTTGGCGGGGTCCAGGGTGGCGTCCGCGGACGGGGAGGCGTCGCCGCCACCGGCGCCACAACCGGCCAGCGCGCCGACCAGCAGCAGGCCACCGGCACCGAGCAGCGAACGGCGGCGCAGCGGGGAGGTGTTCTTGGTCATCGGGTTTCCTTCGGATTGATGCGGGGACAGGGAAGGGAGGTCAGCGGTGGTCCACGGCGCGGACGATCCGGTCGCCGATCCACTGGATGAGCTGGACGAGGATCACCATGATGACGATGGTCGCGATCATCACCGCGGTGTCGAAGCGCTGGTAGCCGTAGTTGTAGGCCAGGCGTCCCAGGCCGCCACCGCCGATCAGGCCGGCCATGGCGGAGTAGCCCACGAGCATGACGAGCGTGGTGGTGATGGAGGCGACCAGCCCGGGCATCGCCTCGGGCAACAGCACCTTGCGCACGATCTGGCCGCGGGTCGAGCCCATCACCCGGGCCGCGTCCACGGTTCCCGAGGGCACCTCGCGCAGTGAGGTCTCCACCAGGCGGGCGAAGAAGGGCGCCGTGCCGATCGTCAGCGAGACGCACGCGGCGATCGGGCCGATCGAGGTCCCGACGAGCCAGGCCGTGAACGGGATGAGCGCCACCATGAGGATCGCGTAGGGGATCGAGCGGGTCACGTTGATGACCGCGGACAGCAGCACGTGCAGCCAGGACACGGGCCGCAGGCCACCGGGCGCCGTGACGTGCAGGATGACGCCGAGGGCCAGGCCGATCACCAGCGTGAAGACGCCGGAGATGCCGACCATCACGAGGGTCTCGACGAACGCCTCGGGCAGGGCCTCGGTCAGGGCGGGGTTGGCCAGGAGTTCCTGGAACCAGTTCACTGTGCACCTCCAAGATCCTGGGCGGTGCCCTGGGCGGTCTCCACCTGGGTCCGGGTCCGCTGGGCGGCCCGGTAGCCGTTCTGCTCGAGGAAGGCCACGACGGCGTCCGCTCCGTCCGTCCGGCCCTCCGCACCGTCCGGCAGGGCCAGCAGGTGGTGGGCGAAGCGCACGCCGGCGAGGTCCTCGACCGAACCGGCCAGGACGCGCACGCCGTGGCCGAAGCGGTCCTTGATCACCGTGCTGACCGGGACGTCGGCCGCCGGTCCGTGGCCGAGGACCTCCACGAGGGGCCCGGCGGTGTCGAGGGCGGCCTCGGGGAGCGGGAGCAGGGCGGCCGACAGCCGTGAACCGAGGTCGGACGCCACCTCGGTGAGGACGCCGCCCTCCACGATCCGGCCCTGATCCAGCAGGGACACCGAGGTGCAGATCTTCTTGACCACGTGCATCTCGTGGGTGATGACCACCACGGTCAGCCCGAGCCGGTCGGACAGGTCCCGGATCAGCTCCAGGATGCCGTCCGTGGTCGCGGGGTCCAGGGCGGAGGTGGGCTCGTCGCAGAGCAGTACGCGCGGGTCGGAGGCCAGGGCGCGGGCGATGCCCACGCGCTGACGCTGACCACCGGAGAGCTGGGAGGGATAGGAGGCCTCGTAGTCCTCGAGTCCGACGAGGCCCAGCAGCTCGCGGGCCCGTGCGGTGCGGCCGGCCTTGTCCTGGCCCGTGACCTCCAGGGGGTAGGCCACGTTGCCCAGGACCGTGCGCGAGTCCAGCAGGTTCGCGTGCTGGAACACCATGCCGATCCGGCGCCGGGCCTGCAGCAGGTCACGGTCGGCGGCGGTGGACAACTCGGACCCGTCGATCGACACGGAGCCGGAGGTGGGGCGGTCCAGCAGGGTCAGGCAGCGCACGAGCGTGGACTTGCCGGCACCGGAATGGCCGATGATGCCGTGCACGGCACCGGTGGGCACGGTGAGGTCGATCCCGTCCAGGGCCACCACCTCACGCTCACCCTGCCGGTAGACCTTGCGCAGGTCACGGATCGAGATCATGCAGTTCCTTCGTGTTGGCATCGTTGCTGTCGGCACGGTCGGCGCCCGCAACAGGGGGTCGCCGTCGGTGGACGGCGACTCACCATTCAATCAAGCATGCACGCCGGGCGCGGACGTGATGGGCCGGTCGTCCGTCTCACGGTGACATACCCGGCTCCCGGGGCGCCCCGACCACGGCGACCGGGCCCGGAATGACGTTTCGTGACGACGCGGGACCGTGAAGAGGATTCTACCCGGGTGCCTCAGCGGGCGATGACCGGCCAGTCGCCGTTCACCACGGCCGCCGGGTCCTTGCGGCGCAGGTAGTCCTGGAAGCTCGCGGACTGCTCGGCCTTCCACGCCGCCTGCTGGGCGTGCAGGGTCTCCAGCGGCACCTGCAGCTGCGGGTACTTCCGGGCCAGGCAGTCCGCCACCCCGACGGCGGCCAGGGAGTCCGCCGCGGAGGTGTGCGCGTCCAGCAACTGCACCCGGTAGAGGGAGCAGACGTCCGTGAGGGTGCGCTTGCCGCGGCGATACCGGTCCACCTGCTTGTCGATCACGTAGGGGTCGATGATCCAGCGATTGGGCAGCGGTTCCAGCCCCCGGCGCGCCAGCTCCCGGTCCATGACCGTGAAGTCATAGCAGGCGTTGAAGGCGATGACGGGGATCCCGGCGTCGAAGAAGTCCCGCAGGGTGTCGGCGATCTCCACGATGCCGACGTCCGCCGGGAGGCCCTCGGCCCGGGCGCGTTCGGTGGTGACACCGTGCACCGCCGCGGCCTCCGGAGGGATCGGTACCCCCGGGTCCACGAGCCACTCGTAGTTCGCGGCCAGGTTGCCGTGCGGGTCCACCACCACCAGCGAGGCGGTGACCACCAGGGCGGTCTCCGGATCCCGTCCCGTGGTCTCCAGGTCGAAGCCGACCCGGATCTGCTCGTGCCACGGCGTGGGCTGGGCTGCGGGGGCGTTGGCTGGGACGTCGCTCACCCCTTCACCGTACCGCCCGGGGCCGACGCGGAGCACCGCGGGACCGGGCGCCGTGCGGTGCGGATGGCACCATGTCACCTGTGGAGCAGAACGCCGGCCCCGGGTTGCCCGAGGGGCCGTATGAATTGTCCGAGGCGCTCGTGCTGGCGGCCGGGCTGGTCCCGCCCGGCCGCGCGATCAGCTACGGGGGACTGGCGGGGCTGCTGGGCGCCGGCGGGCCGCGTCAGGCCGGCCGGGCGATGTCCATGGCCCCGGACGGCACCCCCTGGTGGCGGATCGTGCGCGCGGATGGGACGCTGCCGGAGTCGCTATCGGTCCGGGCCGCCCCGCACTACCGCGCCGAGGGGACCCCGCTGAAGGGTACTGCCGGGGCCGACGACGGCGCCGGCCTGCGCGTGGACCTCGCCGCCGCGCTCTGGGCACCGGACGCGGGGGCGCGGACCCTCCTGGCCCGGCTGCGGGCCGGGGTGGGTCCCTAACCCGTCCGGAACGGCTGGTTGAATACACCCATGCCTGCCGAAGCCCCTCCCACAGTGTCGTCCGCAGCGCCGCCCCAGGGCCTGCGCCTGACCGGTCCGGCGCCGGTCCGCGCCGAGGCGTTCGTCCCGGACCGGGACCAGCAGCGGGTGCTGGACCTCGCGCCCGGGCACGGCCCCGTCCTGGTCCTCGGCGGACCGGGCACCGGCCGCAGCTCCGTGGCCGTGGAGTATGCCGCGCGCCGGATCGAGGGGGGCCTGGACCCCTCGGCGTTGCTGGTGCTCGCCCCCACCCGCCAGTCCGCGGCGAGGCTCAGGGACGCCCTGTCCGTCCGGCTGGACCGGGGCGGGCGGGGGACGCGCTCGGCCACGCCGGTCCGGACCTGGGCCGCCTATGCCTTCGACCTGATCCGGCGGGCCAGGGTCGGCGGATACCTGCCGACCGTCCAGCGCACCCCGCGGCTGCTGTCGGGCGCGGAGCAGGACACCGTCATCGCCGAGCTCCTGGAGAGCTACGCCTCCGAGGCCCGCTCCGGCCCGGACTGGCCCGGGGACCTGTCCGAGGCGGTCACCACCAGGGGTTTCCGGCGGGAGGTCCGGGAACTGATCGACCGGACCAGCGAGTATGGCGTGGAGCCCGGGCGCCTGGAGGAACTGGGGGAGCAGTACCGCCGGCCGGAATGGAGCGCGGCGGCCGTGCTCTTGCAGGACTACCGGGACCGCCTCGACCTCGGCATGGCCGAGGCCTTCGACCCGGCCGGCCTCCTGACCACGGCGAGCCGGCTCCTCGAGGAGAATCCGGACCTGCTCGACGCCGAGCGGGCCGGACTGCCCGTGCTGGTCATCGACGACCTGCAGGAGGCCACCCCCTCGGTGCACCGGCTCATCCGCCTGCTGGGACGAGGGCAGGACGTGGTGGCGACCGCCAGCCCCGACACGGTGGTCCAGGGTTTCCGCGGTGCCCGGCCCGACCTGGTCCACGACTACCCGGACTGCCTGGTGACCGGTGGACCGCCCGGGGGTCCGACCGGTGCGCCGGCAGGCCTGACCCTGATCCTGACCGTGGGCCACCGGATGGGTCCGGAGGTGCTCACCGCCTGGCAGCGCGTGGCCCGGCGCATCCCCGCCCAGCCCGGGATGCTGGAGGTCCGCCAGGACCTGGCGCCCCGGGAGGAC
>JAPFFX010000139.1 GCA_026645375.1 Citricoccus sp. WCRC_4
ACCAGCTGACGGGACACGGGGTCCAGACCGGCACTGGGCTCATCGAGGAACACGACGCGCGGGCGGCCGGCCAGGGCGGCGGCCAGCGCCACGCGCTGGCGCTGGCCGCCCGAGAGGCGGCGGATGTCCCGGCCGGCGAACTCCCCGATGCCGAGCCGCTCGACCAGCGCGGCCATGTCGGCCGGAGCGCGGTACAGGGACGCCACGTGCGCCAGCAGCCGGGCCGGTGTGGCGGAGGGAGGCAACCCGCCGTCCTGGAGCATCACCCCCACCCGGCTGCGCAGGGCGGAGCCGGCACGCCAGGGATCCCGTCCGAGCAGTTCCACCGTGCCGGCGTCGGGGCGGTCGAGCCCCTGGGCGATCGTCAGGGTGGTGGTCTTGCCGGCCCCGTTGGGCCCGAGGAGTGCGGTGACCTGGCCCGCGCGGGCCTGGAAGTCGACCCCGCGCAGGATCTCCACGTCCCCCCGGCGGCGGTTCCGCACCGTCCGGCAGACGCCGTTGAGGGACACCAGGGCGGGCGCGGGGGCACCGGGAGCGGGCTCGGACGGGACACCGGCCTGACGGTCGGCGACCGCGACGTCGGCCCAACGGCCGGGCTCGCGGGGGTTGGGGGGCAGGGGGAACGGCACCCGTCCATGGTACCCGCGCGGCCCTCGACTTCTACGAAAGGTAGAGAAAGGTGGAGAAAGGTGGAGAAAGAGCGAGGGGGCTCGGAGGAGACCGGCACAGAGCGCGCACCGGGCCCGTGCGTGGTCGTCCTGGCAAGGCACGCCTTACTTTCGCCCTCGCGCGAATTAGGTAAAATGGTGGTTGTGTATTCCTCCAGTGACGTCGACGTGCCCGCAGGGGACACTGTCGAAGGACCCCGCGAGAGCACCCGGGACCGGGTGCTGCAGGCGGTCCTGTCCCACGGGCCGGTCAGCGCGGCCCGGGTGGGCGAGCTTCTGGGGCTGACGGCGGCCGCCGTCCGCCGGCACCTGGACGCCCTCTCCGAGGAGGGGGCGGTCGAGGTCAAGCTCGTCGCCGGCAACCGCGGCGCCGGTCGCCCCTCGCGGCGCTACGTCATCAGCCATGAGGGCCAGAGCCGGCTGGGCAACGACTACCTCGAGCTGGCCGGTCGGGCCCTGGGGCGCCTGGCCGAGGTGGCCGGACCCGACGCCGTCCGGGACGTCGCGCGGGAGCGCTTCGCCGCCGTCGAGGACCGTTATCGCCAGGCCATCGGCACCACCGAGTCCCTGAAGGACCGCGCCACCGCCCTGGCGCGGGTGCTGGACGCGGAGGGCTTCCACGCCAGCGTCCGCCTCGTCGGGCGGCCCGACTCGGCGACGAAGAACCCCAGCCTCCGGGCGGCCCAGATCTGCCAGGGGCACTGCCCGCTCCAGGACCTTGCCGCCGACTACCCGCAGTTCTGCGAGGAGGAGACGGAGCTGTTCGCCCGGTTGCTCGGCGTGGACGTCCGGCGGCTGGCGACGCTGCCCACCGGCGGTCACGTGTGCACCACCCACGTCCCGCTCGGCCGCGACGCGGAGCCGGCCGGCCAGCCCGAGGCGATCCCTCAGACCATCAGCGGCGCCGGGAGCCACACGGCACCGGCCACCGACTGAGATCCAGACCACCGACCACGAAGAGAGGCTTCAGATGACCGATCAGATCACCAGGGAGAACGCCGATCCGGGCGTGATCTCCGAGGTACTCGAGAAGAACCCGGAGCTTGAGGCGATTGGCCCCTACCAGTTCGGCTGGGCCGACCAGGACGATGCCGGCGCCAACGCGCGCCGCGGCATCAACGAGGAGGTCGTGCGCGACATCTCGGCCAAGAAGGGCGAGCCGGAATGGATGCTCAACCTGCGCCTGAAGGGCCTGAAGTACTTCCAGCGCAAGCCCATGCCCACCTGGGGTGCCGACCTGTCCGGCATCGACTTCGACAACATCAAGTACTTCGTGCGCTCGACCGAGGGCCAGGCGAAGTCCTGGGAGGACCTGCCCGAGGACATCCGCAACACCTACGAGCGCCTGGGCATCCCGGAGGCCGAGCGTGAGCGCCTGGTCGCCGGCGTGGCCGCCCAGTACGAGTCCGAGGTCGTCTACCACCAGATCCGTGAGGACCTGGAGGCCCAGGGCGTCATCTTCCTGGACACGGACACCGGCCTGAAGGAGTACCCGGAGATCTTCAAGGAGTACTTCGGCTCCGTGATCCCGGTGGGTGACAACAAGTTCGCCGCCCTGAACACCGCCACGTGGTCCGGCGGCTCCTTCGTGTACGTGCCCAAGGGCGTCCACGTGGAGATCCCGCTGCAGGCCTACTTCCGCATCAACACCGAGAACATGGGCCAGTTCGAGCGGACCCTGATCATCGCCGACGAGGACTCCTACGTCCACTACATCGAGGGCTGCACCGCGCCGATCTACAACTCGGACTCGCTGCACTCCGCCGTCGTGGAGATCATCGTCAAGAAGAACGCCCGCGTGCGCTACACCACCATCCAGAACTGGTCCACCAACGTGTACAACCTGGTGACCAAGCGCGCCGTGGCCGAAGAGGGCGCCACCATGGAGTGGATCGACGGCAACATCGGCTCCAAGGTCACCCAGAAGTACCCGGCGGTCTACCTCACCGGCGAGCACGCCAAGGGAGAGACCCTGTCCATCGCCTTCGCCGGCGCCGGCCAGCACCAGGACACCGGTTCGAAGATGGTGCACCTGGCCCCGAACACCTCCAGCTCGATCGTCTCCAAGTCGGTGGCACGCTCGGGTGGCCGGGCGGCCTACCGCGGCCTGGTCCAGGTCATGGAGGGTGCGAAGAACTCCGCCAACTCGGTGGTGTGCGACGCGCTGCTGGTGGACACCATCTCCCGCTCGGACACGTACCCGTACATCGACATCCGCGAGGACGACGCGACCCTGGGCCACGAGGCCACGGTGTCGAAGGTCTCCGAGGAGCAGCTCTTCTACCTGATGAGCCGCGGGATGTCCGAGACCGAGGCCATGGCCATGATCGTGCGCGGCTTCATCGAGCCGATCGCGCGCGAGCTGCCGATGGAGTACGCCCTGGAACTGAACAAGCTGATCGAACTGCAGATGGAAGGATCGGTAGGCTGAGCGTGTCACAGACTGTCAACACCGCCCCGGAAGAAATCGACGCGGACGGCGCCGGAGTGCCCGTCATCCCCGGCATGGGGGAGGAGGGCGAGAAGCTCTCCGGCGAGGTCGCCGCGGCCAGCGCCGCCGGGCATGCCTCGCACACGGTCCCCGCGGACGGGACCCGGCCGGCGACCGCCGGTTCGTCCCGCGCGGACCGCCGGTCCAGCTTCGACCTCGCTGACTTCGCCGTGCTGACCGGCCGCGAGGAGGACTGGCGGTTCACCCCGCTGGACCGCCTGGCCGGGCTGCACCTGCCCGAGGGTGACTCCGCCCGGCTGACCGGCGCCGCGCCGGCGGTCGAGGTCGGGGCCGTGGAGGGGGTCACCGTCGAGACGGTGTCCCGCGAGGACGCCCGCCTCGGCGCCGCCCTGACCCCGGACGACCGCGTGTCGGCCGCCGCCTGGGCCTCCTTCGGCGAGGCGACCGTCGTCACCGTGGGTGCCGACGTCGAGGCCGGCACCCCGGTCCGGATCGAGGTCACCGGGACGGGCTCCGAGCCGGCCGCACAGCACCTGCTGGTCATCGCCGAGCCCAACTCCCGCGCCGACGTCGTGATCACCCACCGCGGCACCGCCGTGGTCAGCCAGAACGTGGAGTTCGACGTCCGCGAGGGCGCCGGCCTGAACGTGACCTCGATCCAGGCCTGGGACGGGGACGCGGTGCACGCCTCGGCCCAGCAGGCCAAGGTCGCCAAGGACGCCTCCTTCAAGCACGTCACCGTCTCCTACGGTGGCTCGGTGGTGCGCCTGACCCCGACGGCTCGGTTCACCGAGGCCGGCGGCGAGGCCCAGATGTACGGGCTGTACTACGCCGACGCCGGCCAGCACCTGGAGCAGCGCCTGTTCGTGGACCACGCGGCCCCGAACTGCAC
>JAPFFX010000146.1 GCA_026645375.1 Citricoccus sp. WCRC_4
GTCGCGCTGACCTCGCCGTCGAGGGAGCGCGTGACCGGGCGGATCGCCTCGACGGTCGGCAGCACTCGCCCCGCGGGGTCGAGGTCGTCGAGCTGCTGGGTGAGGTGCTGCAGGGCGACGGTGCGACCGTGCTTGACCCGGCCGACGGCGGGCGCCAGCTCGCCCGAGATCAGCGCCAGCACCGAGGTCTTGCCGGCGCCGTTGACGCCCACGATGCCGACCCGGTCGCCCGGGCCGAGCCGCCAGGTCGCTCGCGAGAGCAGCGTGCGGGCTCCGCGCACCAGGTCGACGTCCTCGACGTCGAGCACGTCCTTGCCGAGCCGCTGGGTCGCGAACCGCTGGAGCTCCAGCCGGTCCCGCGGCGGCGGCTCGTCCTCGATCAGGGTGGTCGCGGCGTCGACGCGGAACTTCGGTTTCGACGTGCGGGCGGGCGCGCCGCGGCGCAGCCAGGCCAGTTCCTTCTTCACCAGCTGCTGGCGCTTGGACTCCATCACGGCCGCGGCGCGGTCCCGTTCGGCCCGGGCCAGCATCCAGGCCGCGTAGCCGCCGTCGAAGGGCTCGACCGTGGCGTCGTGCACCTCCCAGGTGCGGGTGCAGACCTCGTCGAGGAACCAGCGGTCGTGCGTGACCACGAGCAGGCCGCCGTCGGTGGCCCGCCAGCGGGACCTCAGGTGCCCGGCGAGCCAGGCGACGCCCTCGACGTCGAGGTGGTTCGTGGGCTCGTCGAGGAAGATCAGGTCGTCGTCGCCGGCCAGCAGCCGCGCCAGGGCGGTGCGGCGTCGCTGTCCGCCGGAGAGGGTCCCGACCGTGCGATCCCAGTCCAGGCCGCCGAGCAGGCCCCCCATGACGTCGCGGATCTTCGGGTCCGAGGCCCACACGTGGTCCGGGACGTCCCCGACGACGGCGTGTTTCACCGTGTCGGCGTCGTCGAGGTCGTCCCGCTGGTCCAGCACGCCCAGGGTGACGCCGCCCCGGCGGGTGACCCGGCCGGCGTCGGGCTCCTGCTGGCCGGCCAGGATGCGCATCAGCGTGGACTTGCCGTCACCGTTGCGGCCGACCAGGCCGATGCGGTCGCCCTCGTCCACGCCCAGGGAGACGGCGTCCAGGACGGTGCGGGTGCCGAAGGAGATGCCGATGTTCTCGGCGCCGAGCAGGTGTGCCATGAAGCGGTGTGGTCCTTGGGTTCGGGGGGGTGTGGTGTGGCCGGGGCGGATGAACCGCGGTGAGCACCGCGCGCTAGAGCACGCGTGCTCCGTGCACCGGGCCGTGCACGGCGATCGCGGCCACGCCGGTGCGGTCCTCGAGGCGCGCGGCCAGCTGGAACGACTCCTCCGCGCTGCGCGTCAGGAACATCACCGTGGGGCCGGAACCGGAGACCTGGCCGGACAGCGCGCCCTCCTCCAGCCCGACGTCCAGCATCTCGGACAGCTCCGGCACCATGGTGGCCGCCGGGACCTGCAGGTCGTTGCGCAACAGCAGGGCCAGTTCCTCGGCGTGGCCGGCGGTGAGGGCCTGGACCAGGTCCCGGTCCACCTCCGGGTCCGTGTCCGGGGTGGGCAGGGCGCCCTCCTCGCGCAACCGGTCCAGCAGGGCGTAGACCTGCGGGGTGGACAGGCCGGTGGCCGCGGGCACCAGCACGAGGTGGACGGGGTGCCGGGCCAGCAGGGGGGTGAGCTCGTCACCGACGCCGAGCCCGACGGCGGCCCCGCCCATCACCGCGAACGGCACGTCTGCGCCCAGTGCCGCGCCGATCGAGGCCAGATCCTGCCGGGACAGCCCCGCGTCCCACAGCGCGGCACAGGCCGTCAGCGCTGCCGCGGCGTCCGCCGAACCGCCGCCCATGCCGCCGGCCACGGGCACCTGCTTGGTGATCTCCAGGTGCACCCCGTGGGTGGCCGGGTCCAGTCCGAGGTGCTCGCGCAGCAGTAGTGCGGCCCGGGCGGCCAGGTTGGAGGAGTCCTGCGGGATCAGGTCCGGGTCCACGAAGACACTGGAGTTGTCCGCGAGGGAGACGGTGACGTCCCCGTCCGCGCGGGGCGTGGCCGTGACCTCCTCCGCCATGGACACGGCCAGGTAGACGCTGGCGACGGGGTGGTAGCCGTCCGGCCGCGGGCTACCGACGGCCAGGGACAGGTTGACCTTGCCGGGGGCCTGCGCGGTCACGTGGCTGAACAAGCGGCCGGACTCGGGGGTGGAGGCCGTCGGGCTCATGCGCCGGTACCCCGTTCCGGCCGGGCGGCGGCGATCCGGGCGAAGGCCTCGATGCCGAGCACCTCTCCGCGGGCCCGGGGGTCCACTCCGGCGGCGCGCAGTGCGGTCTCGGCGGCGGCGGGCGAGCCGGCCCAGCCGGCCAGCGCGGCGCGCAGGGTCTTGCGCCGTTGGGCGAAGGCGGCGTCCACCACGGCGAAGACCTGTTGCCGCGTGGCGGTGGTCTCCGGCGGGTTGCGCCGGGTGAAGGCCACGAGACCGGACTGGATCTTGGGCGCGGGCCAGAAGACGTTCTTGCCGATGGTCCCGGCCTTGCGCACCTCGGCATACCAGGCCGCCTTGGCCGAGGGCACCCCGTAGACCTTGGAGCCGGGGTCCGCGGCGAGGCGATCGGCCACCTCCTCCTGGACCATGACCAGTCCGTGCCGCAGGGAGGGCATCTCCGCCAGCAGGTGCAGCAGCACCGGGACGGCCACGTTGTAGGGCAGGTTGGCCACGAGCGCGGTGGGTGGACCGGGGGCCCTGGCGGGACGCACGGAGTCGATGGCCGCGGCGGAGACGTGCATCGCGTCGGCGAGCAGGACCCCGAGGCGGTCGTCGGCACCGGGGCGGAATTCGGACGCGGTCCGCGCCAGCCGTCCGGCCGGGACCGGGTCGATCTCCACGGCGGTGACGGCGGCGGCGGCGTCCAGCAGGCCCAGCGTCAGGGAGCCCAGGCCGGGGCCGACCTCCAGGACGTGCTCCTCGGCCGTGGTCCCGGAGGCAGCGGTGATCCGCCGGATGGTGTTCGGGTCGATGACGAAGTTCTGTCCGAGCGTCTTCGTGGGCCGCAGGTCCAGCTCCGTGGCCAGCCGGCGGATGTCGGTGGCGGAGAGCAGGGGGGCATCGGGGGCGGTCACGCGTTCCATCCTACGGGGGCGGCAATGCCCAAGGGCCCGCCGGAGCGGGCCCTTGGGGATAACGGGTGTTCGGTGGCTCGCGCCGGCGCGCCGTGGATCAGCGCAGGCCGAGCTTGGAGGAGCAGGCGGGCCAGTGTCCCCAGCCGCCGCTGGAGCGCAGCACCTCGGCGGTGGCGATCTGCTCGGCGGGCGTGGCCTGGTGCGGCAGCGGTGCGTAGCGGGTGCCGCCGGCGCCGGCCCAGGAGGAGGCGGAGAACTGCAGGCCGCCGTAGTAACCGTTGCCGGTGTTGGTGGACCAGTTGCCGCCGGACTCGCACTGGGCCAGGGCCTGCCAGGCGCCCGAGGCGGGGGCGGAGGCCTGCGAGGGCTTGGGGGCGGGGGTGGCGGCGCGCGGGGTGGTCGGGCGGGCAGCGGAGGAGCTGGCTGAGGAGGAGGTGGACGACGAGGAGCTGGGCGCCTCCGTGCGGGCCGGCTGCGGTGCCGGCTTCGGGGCCGGGGCCTTGGTGCCGACGGCGATGCGCCGGTCCACCGGTTCGCGCACGGTCTCGGTCGCGGCGGCCTTCCGGCCGGTCTCCTTGCCGTTCACGGTGGTGACGGTCCAGGTGGTGACCTGCTTGCCGGCGCGGCCCTCGGTCACGACCTCGGTCTTGCCGCGGGCCAGGTCCTTGTCCTGGACCCTGACGGTCTCGAACGGCAGGGCCTTCGTGGTGGTTGCCGTGGCGGTGTCCACGCGCTGCACGGTGACGGTCATGCCGGAGGTGACGGGGGTGTCCCCGGCGGGAGAGAGGCGGTCGTTGCCGTCGAAGGTGACCTTGCCCTGGCGCAGGGCGTCCTCGACGGTCGCCGCGTCGGTGGCGAAGGCCCGCTCGAACGTGCCGGACTTCACGGTGACGGCCTTGGGCAGGACCACGTCGACCTGCGAGGCGCGCTCGAGGTTCAGGACGGTGGAACCCAGGGACCCGGAATCGGCGCCGTCGGCTTCGTGGGCGGAGGCCGGGGCCGCGTCCTCGGCGGAGGCGGTGGCCTCGGCGCCGCGCTGGGTGGACACCAGGGTCACCAGTCCCACGACCACCAGGGCCAGGGCGGCCACCTGGGCGATCAGCTTGGCCAGACGGCCCTTCATCACTCGTGCCATGGATATCCAGTCGTCGTCGCATCCGGGCACGGGCTGCGGTCGGGCCCATGGCAGGCGTCCGACGGCCCGATCCGGCCAATTGGTGACCTACGATAACGGCCGGATAACAAAGATATCAAATTGGTCACGAACCGGCGTGGTCAGAGCGCCTTTCCGTCATCCTGGGGCAGCCCTCAGAACTCGCCGTAGACCCTCCGGGTGTTGGCGGCGACCGCCGCGCTCAGGGCGTCGACCTCCACGCCCCGGACCTCGGCCATCCGCCGGACCGTCAGGGGCACGAGGTAGGGCGCGTTCGGCTGGCCGCGATGCGGGTGCGGGGTCAGGAAGGGGGCGTCCGTCTCCACCAGGACCAGGTCCTCCCGGGCCTCGGCCAGGGCGGCCCGGAGGTCGTCGTTCGCGGCGAAGGTCACCGGGCCGGCGAAGGACATGTGCCAGCCGTGCTCGTTGCAGGTCCGGGCCAGGGAGGCGTCGCCGGAGAAGCAGTGGAACACCACCTTCTCCGGCAGGTCCGGGGTGTCCAGCAGGATCCGCACCACGTCATCGTGGGCGTCCCGGTCGTGGATCTGCACGGCCTTGCCGAGGCGGTGGGCCAGGTCCAGGTGCCACCGGAACGCCTCCTGCTGGGCACCGACCCCCTCGGGCCCGGTGCGGTAGTAGTCCAGTCCCGTCTCCCCCACCGCCCGCACCCGCGGGTGGGCGGCCATCTGCTCGATCTGCTCCAGGGCGGCGTCGAGGTGCCCGCGCTCGGCCAACCGGGCGGCGTCGTTGGGGTGGATGGCCACGGCCCCGAGCAGTCGCGGCTCGGCTTCGATGGCCGCCAGCGTGAACCGGGCCGACTCCACGTCGCAGCCGACCTGGACGGCACCGGCCACCCCGACGGCCGCGGCCGCGTCCATGGCCTGGTGCACGTCCACGGTCACGAGACCGTCACGGAAGTCCAGGTGGGTGTGGTTGTCCACCACGGGCACCGCCAGCGGTTCGGGTGCGGGCGGGTACTCCAGGCGGCGCTTGCGCCGCGACTTCTCCTCGGTGGGCTGGCGCCGGCGCTCACCGGGCACCCCGGGCACCTCGTCCGCGGCCGGACGATAGGCCGCCGGGACCGCCGCGCCCAGGGGGCCGACGCGATCACCGGGACCGGCGGGATCGGTGGACGGGGTGGCGCGGACGTCGTCAGGGGTGGACATGTCTTCATGCTAGGTCGCCCACCGGGCCGCATGACCGCAGGAGTCGGCGCCGACGAACGTGGGCCGCCACCCTCGATACGATGGCCGGATGACTGAACCGCAGGCCACCGTACTGTTCGTGTGCACGGGCAACATCTGCCGTTCCGCCTACGGCCACCACCTGCTGGCCCGCCGGCTGGAGGACGCCGCCCCGGGCCGGTACCGGGTCGCCTCGGCGGGCACGCAGGTCAACCCCCGGCTCACGGTGCCGCCCCAGGTCCACGCCCTGCCGCTGGCCGGCTCCCTGAACACCCTCACCGACCATGCCCCCACGCAGCTGTCCGGGCGGACCGTGGCGAGGGCCGACCTGATCCTGGCCGCGACCTCTGACCACTCGGCCGTCATCCTGCGGGAGACACCGGCGGCGCTGAACCGGTCCTTCACCATGCTCGAGTTCGGGGCGGCGGCCCGGGCGATGGCCGCGGGGGCGATCCCGGCATGGTCCGCCCCGGCCGCGGGATCGTCCACCCTGGCCGAGGACGTGCGCTCGCTGGCCCGGCACGTCTCGCGGCATCGTCCCGTGGTCCGCGGGTCCATGGCGACGATCGACCTGTCCGACCCCTACGGCCAGGCGGACGCGGCCTACACGGAGATGGCGACCGCGCTGGAACCGGCCGTCGAGCACATCGCCGCACTGCTGGCCGGCCTGGCCCGCCGCGGCTGAGGGAGCGGATGGGCCGGCGTCGGGCGCCTCAGCGCCCGGGCGCGGGGTGGAATCGCTGCTGGGCCTTCTCCAGGCCCGACTCCACCAGCTCCACCACGGCGTCGGCCGCCCGGTCCACGTGCAGCGGCAGCAGCTCGCGCTCGGCCGCGGAGAACGGACGCAGCACGTAGTCCGCGGCCGGCTGGCGCCCGGGAGGCCGGCCGATGCCGACGCGCACCCGGGGGTAGTCCCGGGTTCCGAGCACCTGGGAGATGGACTTCAGTCCGTTGTGCCCGCCCTCACCGCCACCGGTCTTGAGCCGCAGGGTGTCGAAGGGGATGTCCAGCTCGTCGTGCACCACGATCAGGTGCTGGGGCCGGATCGAGTAGAACCGCGCCAGGGCGCCCACCGGGCGCCCTGACACGTTCATGTAACTGGCCGGCTTGGCCAGGATGAGCTTGTGGCCGCCCGGACGCACGTGCGCGGTCCCGACGGCGGCGCCGGCCTTGTGCGCGGTCAGGCCGGTGCCGAAGCGCCCGGCCAGCTCGTCCACGACCATCTGGCCGACGTTGTGCCGGGTGCGGGCGTAGTCGGGCCCGGGGTTGCCGAGCCCGACCACGAGCCACGTCGCCGGCGCACTGCCGGAACCGGCCGCCGCCGGCGACGTACCCTGCACGGTCATCTGCTGGATCAGCCCTCGGCCGGGGTCTCGGAGGCGGCCTCAGCCGACTCCGCGCCCTCGGCGGTCTCGCCCAGGTCCTGGACAGTGGGCTCGGAGATGGTGGCGATGACGTAGTCGTCCTCCAGCTCCAGGGTGGTGCCGGCCGGCAGCTGGATGTCGCGGCCGTAGACGTGCTCGCCCGCGGCGCGGCCCTGGATGTCGATGGTGACGTTGTCCGGCAGGTGGGTGGCCTCGGCCAGCACCGGCACGGTGGCCTCCTCGAGGTTGAACACGGTGGACGGGGCGGCCTCGCCCTCGACGTGCACGGGCACGTCCACGACGACCTTCTCGCCCTTGCGCACCACGAGCAGGTCGAGGTGATCGACGGTCTGCTTGATGAAGTTGCGCTGGATGTCCTTCGGCAGCACGAGGTGCTCCTGGCCGTCGTGCACCAGCGTCAGCAGCGCGTTCGGGTTGCGGACGGCCAGCGTGGTCTCCTGGGCCGGCATCAGGATGTGGACCGGGTCGCCGCCGTGGCCGTAGACGACGGCCGGGATCTGGCCGGCGCGGCGGGCCTGGCGCGCGGCGCCCTTGCCGAAGTCCTCACGCAGGGTGACCTGGATCTTGATCATGTCGCTCATGGTTTTCCTCCTGTACTCGCTCTCCGCGCCACCGTCGGTGGAACGGGCCTTCCAGGCAGGACTTCGCCGCGGTCCTCACGCGGACAGGCCGGGAGTCCGTGCTGGACCCGCCGGGACCACTGTCCTGGAGGTGCGGCGGCCTCGTCGATCACGGAGCGGGACGCTCCCTCGCCTGGGCAACGCGGACCATCCTACCAGTGGTGCCAGTAGGCTGGCGGAACGACGGCCCGGCCGTGGTGTCCGCACCCCTATCCCCAGGAGGACCCGTGGAGAACCCGCAGCAGGACTGGGAGGCCGGCGGTGAGCGGCTGACGGCCACCACCGCTGCCATGCTCTCGGCGATGGACTCCGTGGTGGACGGCAAGCACCGGGCGGTCCGGACCGCCGTCCTGGTCCTGCTGGCCGGCGGCCACCTGCTGGTGGAGGACGTCCCCGGCGTGGGCAAGACCCTGCTGGCCAAGGCCCTGGCACGGACCGTGGGCGGCACCGTGAACCGCATCCAGTTCACTCCGGACCTGCTGCCCTCGGACGTCACGGGGGTCTCGGTGTTCAACCAGGACCGGCACACCTTCGAGTTCCGGGCCGGTGCGGTGTTCGCCAACGTCGTGATCGGGGACGAGATCAACCGGGCCTCCGCCAAGACCCAGTCCGCCCTGCTGGAGTGCATGGAGGAACACCAGGTCACCGTGGACGGCACCACCCACCGGCTGGACGAGCCGTTCATGGTGGTGGCCACCCAGAACCCGATCGAGTCCGAGGGCACCTATCCCCTGCCGGAGGCGCAGCGGGACCGCTTCATGGCCCGGATCACCATGGGCTATCCGGACGAGGACGCGGAACTGCAGATGCTGCGCACCCACCACGGTCCGCTGCCCTCGGCCGCTCCCGTAAACCGGCTTACCCCCGTGACGACCACCCACGAGGTGCTGCAGATGATCGAGGCCGTCTCCCGGGTCCACGTCTCCGAGCCCGTGGCCCGGTACGTGGTGGCCCTGGGCCGGGCCAGCCGCCAGCACGCGGACGTGCTGGTGGGAGCCAGTCCCCGGTCCCTGCTGCAGCTCACCCGGGCGGCGAAGGCCGAGGCCGCGCTGAACGGCCGGTCCTACGTGACGCCCCAGGACGTGACCGACGTCGTGGGCGTGGTGTTCCCGCACCGGTTGATGCTGCGGCGCCGGTCCACGCACGACGCGACCGAGGCCGAGGCGGTCACCGCCCGCATCCTGCACTCCGTGGCCGTCCCGGCCGGCGTCTGAGACCGGGTGGGACGATGGGCACCGGTCCGCTGAAGCCGACGACGCGGGGGCTGGCCGTCGGCGTGGCCGCCGCGGTGCTGGTGCTCGGCGGACTGGTCCTGGGACGGCGGGAGGCCGTCGCGATCGGGCTGTTCCTGGCCGCGCTCCTGGCGGCCTCGCTGGCCGCGCTGGCCGTGCACGCGCACCTGGCCCGCCGCACCCGGCTGGTGCGCACGGTGTCCCCTCAGGACCTCGTGGCCGGGAGCGACGTGCGGGTGACGTTCTCGGGCGTGGTGCCCGGCCTCAGGGACGGGCTGCCCGGCCGCGCCCCGGTCCCGGTGCCGGCCGGCGGTTACCGGTGGACGGCCCCACGGCGGGGGGTGTATGACATCGGCCCGGCGTTGACGCACCTGTGCGGCCCGTTCGGCCTGTGGACCGGGAGCGCACCGGTGACGGCGACGAGCCGGGTGCGGGTGCTGCCGCAGCCGCTGGACGACGAGGCGCTGGACGGGGTCCTGCGCGCCGGGACCGGGGAGCACGACGCGGCCGACCTGCTCGGCAGCGAGGCGGCCCCGGATGACCTGCTGGTGCGGGACCACCGGGACGGTGATGCCCTGACGCGGGTGCACTGGGGCGCCACCGCCCGCACCGGACGGCTCATGGTGCGCCAGGAGGAGTGGGCCCACGACCCGTGGACCGTGGTGGTCCTGGACTGCCGGGCGGTCTCCTTCGCCACCGGCCGGCACCGGGTGGACGGCGGGGCGGGCCGGGCCTGGACGACGTCCCCGCCGTTCGAACGGGCGGTCAGCCTGGCCGCGGCGGTCATCGAGCGGCTGCACTCGTCCGGCCACCAGGTGCTGCTGGTGGACCAGGACGGGAACCGGCTGGAGCCGGAGCTGGCCGCCGCCGTGCTCGAACCGGCCCTCAGGGAGGCGGCCTGGCCCTCCGCCCTGCCGCCCCAGGCCACCACCGTCATCGCCCTGCTCGGCACCGCCGCCGGCCAGGACGTGCCGGTCATGGTCACCCTGCCCCGCACCCTGCACCGCGTGGCCCTGCTGTTCGGGGCCGGCGAGGCCGGGCCGGCCGCGCTGGCCGGGCCCGCCGCCGCGCTCGAGCAGGACGGCTGGCTGGTGGCGGAGGTCCGTCCATGACCGGCGTCCTGTCCCGGGCCGGGGCCGCCTGGCTGCTGGCCGCGCTCACCGGCGCCATGGTGGTCGCCGCGGCGCTGTCCCTGGGCGCCGTGTTCGATGCCCCGCCCTCGGCGTGGCTCCTGCCCGCGTCCGTGCCGGCCGTCCTGGGACTGGCCGGGGCCGCCACCGTCCGTTCCCTCGGAGGCCGGATGCTCCGCCCCCTGGTGGTGGGGCTCGCGGTCGCGGCCGGCGCCTGGTGCCTGCAGTGGTGGCCCGAGACGCTCCTGGCGGGACTGCTGCCCCACCAGGAGACGGCGGAGGCGATCGCCGCCTCGGCCGAGGAACTGCGCGAGATCATCTGGACGGACACCATCCCGGTGACGCCCACGGACCCGGTGCTGGCCGCCGTCGGGGCGGTCCTGGGACTGACCGCCCTGGTGGCCGACGCGGTCGCCGTCGGCCTGCGCTCCCCCGCGATCGCCGGGATCCCGCCGCTGGCCCTCATCGGGGGTGCGGCCGTGATCACGGCCGGGGTCACCCCGTGGCCGGCGCTGGCCATCACCGCCGGGGCCTGGCTGGCCCTGCTGGCGGTGGGCCATGATTCCGTGCTGTCCCTCGTCCACCAGGCGTCCTTCCCCGGGACCCGCCCGGAGTCCGAGGGGCCGGCCGGCAGCGCCTCCTGGCCGGCCGGCACGGTGGCGGCCGGCGCGGCGGCCGTGGCCGCCCTGATGGCGGGAGCCACCCAGCTGCCCTTCCTGGCCACCGGGCTGGCCCCCGAGGGGCAGCGCTTCGTGCTCGGCCAGGGGGCGGGCCCGGTGAACCCGGCCGCCGATCTCGGTCGCGAGCTGCGCAGCTCCACCGGGTACGCCGGGATCAGCTACGAGACCGAGGACGGCCGGGGCCTCTACCTGCGCACCGCCGTGGTGGACGATGTCCAGGCCTCACCCTGGGAGGCCGTGCCGCCCCAGTACACGGGACCTCCCACGACGACGGGCTTCGACCCCGCCGGCGCGCGGCTGGCCGGCGGTTCGGACCGGCTTCAGGCGCAGGCCGCCGCGGGCGGGGACGGCCCCTGGTCGGTGGTGAGCCTGTCCCTGGACGACTGGGCCGGGAACTGGGCTCCCCTGCCGGACCAGGTCTGGCTCGTGGACCAGGTCGTGGGCGACTGGGGCTGGCAGGTGGAACCGTCCACCTCCGTCGCCTACCGCCGGGAGTCGACGCCCGTGGAACTCGACTACCGGGCCGCCGTCGTCCCCGTGCGGATGGGCCTCGAGGAGCTGGCCTCGCTGACCCGCCCGGGCGCCCCGCAGGGCGTCTACAACCGCTGGGGCGCCGGGCCCGAGCTGGAGGGCTCGGAGGTCGAGGCCCTGGCCCGGGAGGTCACCGCCGGCCTGGCCAACCCCGTGGAGCAGGCCGCCGCCATCCAGGCGCACCTGACCTCCGACCGTTTCACCTACTCCGAGACCGCCCCCCTGGAGCGGGGCTACGACGGCTCCGGCCTCCAGATGACCGAGCAATTCCTCGACGCCGGCGCCGGGTACTGCATCCACTACGCCTCCGCGATGACGATGATGGCCCAGTCCGTGGGCATCCCCGCCCGCATCGTGGTGGGCTACGCGCCCGTCGCGGCCACCCCGGGCACCGGGACGGAGCACCGGGTGACCTCCGACCGGGCGCACTCCTGGCCGGAGCTGTACCTCAACGGCGTCGGCTGGGTCCCCTTCGAGCCCACCCCGGGGGTGGGACGGACCCCCGGTTACACGCAGGCCCAGGGGTCCGGTGCCCCGACGCCCGAGGCCGACCCCAGGCTGCCGGGAACGGCCGCGTCGCCGAACGCGCCCGTCCCGGCGTCCGGATCCGGCGGGGAGGGCGCGGGCCCCGCGGGGCGGGACGGGACCGCCCGCGTCGACCGGACGATCGGCTCGACCGTGCTGGGACTGGCGCTGGCAGCAGTCCTGGCCGTACTGGCGGTGCTGCCCCGGTGGCTCCGTGCCCGACGGCGGCGCCGGCGGCTGGGCGCCAGTGCCGGGCAGGCGCGGCGACCGGTCCCCGGGGCCACGGGGGGCACGGACCAGGCGGCCGACGCGCGGCGGATGCGCCGGGGGGTCCGGGACGCGTGGCAGGAACTGGAGGACACCGCGACGGACCTGGGCCTGGGGCGCCGGGCGTACGAACCCGAACCGGCGTTCGCGCACCGGCTGGTGGCCGGGAGCGCCCGGGGCGGGGTCCGGCCGGACGACAGGAGCGCGGCCACGGCCACCACCACCGTGGCGGCCATCGACAGGGAGGCCGAGGCGATCATCGACGCCATCTCCTGGGCCCGCTACGCCCCGGACCCATCGCCCGCCCCCGCGACGGTGGCCGGGACCGTGGGGCGGGTCCGGACGCTCATCGCCGACCTGGAACAGGCCGCGGACCCGGCCGTCCGGCGCCGGGCCCGGTGGCT
>JAPFFX010000172.1 GCA_026645375.1 Citricoccus sp. WCRC_4
CCGCCGGGGGCGGGCCCCGGGGGGGGCCCCCGCCCCCGCCGTCGGTGGGGGAGGGGGCCGTCCCCTAGAGGTTCCCGGTGGCGATCATCAGCATGCGGCGCACCGGCTCGGCGGCGCCCCACAGCAGCTGGTCGCCCACGGTGAACGCGGAGAGGTACTCCGGGCCCATGTCCAGCTTGCGCAGCCGGCCCACGGGGATGTCCATGGACCCGGAGGCGGCGATCGGGGTCAGCTGCTCCACGGAGGCGTCCTTGGTGTTCGGCACCACGGAGACCCACTCGTTGTCGCCGGCGATGATCTGCTCGATCTCGTCGAGCGGCACGTCCTGGGTCAGCTTCAGGGTCAGGGCCTGGGAGTGGGAGCGCAGGGTGCCGATGCGCACGCAGAGGGAGTCGAAGGGGATGTGCTGCTCGGTGCGCAGGATCTTGTTGGTCTCGGCCCCGGCCTTCCACTCCTCCTTGGACATGCCGTTGCCCAGGTCCTTGTCGATCCACGGGATCAGGGAGCCGGCCAGCGGGACGCCGAACTGGGAGGCGTCCAGGGTGTCGTCGCGCTGGGCGGCCAGCACCTTGCGGTCGATCTCCAGGATCGCCGAGGCCGGGTCGGCCAGCTCCTCGGAGACCACCGAGTTCAGGGCGCCGAACTGGGTCAGCAGCTCGCGCATGTGGCGGGCGCCGCCGCCGGAGGCCGCCTGGTAGGTCATGGCGGTGCCCCACTCGACGAGGCCGGCCTTGAACAGCCCGCCCAGGCCCATGAGCATGCAGGAGACGGTGCAGTTACCGCCCACGAACTCCTTGATGCCGCTGGACAGGCCGGCGTCGATCACGCCGCGGTTGACCGGGTCCAGCACGATGATGGAGGAGTCCTGCATGCGCAGGGTGGAGGCGGCATCGATCCAGATCCCGTCCCAGCCGGCGGCACGCAGCTTCGGGTAGACCTCGGAGGTGAAGTCCCCGCCCTGGGTGGTGAGGATCACGGGCAGCTTGGCGAGCAGGTCGATGTCATAGGCGTCCTGCAGGGTGCCGGCATCGCCGTCCATGCCCTGGTACACCGGCGCGGGGCGCCCGGCCGAGGACGTGGAGAAGAACACGGGGTTGACACGGCCGAAGTCACCCTCCTCCTCCATGCGCTGCATGAGGACGGAACCGACCATGCCGCGCCAGCCGATCAGCCCCACGGTGGGGGTGCCGGCGGTGTCGGTGGTCAGGACAGAGGGGGCCGTTTCGGTCGACTCGGGGGAAACCATGCCCGCAGTCTACTGGCCGGACCCGTCCTTCAGCAGTGAGCTACGTTTCCTCGTGGCCCAGATCCCGCCGAAGACGAACACCTGGGTGAGCACCACGAGGAAGATGACGCCGGGGATCACGTCGCCGGACAGGATCATGATCAGTCCCATCAGCGCGGTGACGAGGCCGAGCACCGGGCAGGCGACGAACGCGATGAACGTCAGGGTGGTCTTGTTCAGCAGCAGGCTCATGGTCGGTCCTGTCGCTCCCATCGTTCGTAGCGGTAGGCCGGCCCGGTGCGGGACTGGTGCGCCCCGGTGGCCGGGTCCACGGCGGTCCGGGTCCACCGGGCGTCCAGTTCGGGGGCGAAGGTGTCGCCGTCGGCGTCGGTGTCGATCAGGGTGACCTCGGCCAGGGTGGCCACGTCCAGGGCCTGCTCGAAGAGCGTGGCCCCGCCGATCACCCAGATGAGGTCCAGGCCGTCGGCCTCGTGCGCGGCCTCGAGGGCCTCCTGGAAGCCGGGCACGACGACGGCGCCCGCCTCCCGGATCCGGTTCGCCGTGGTCTGGCGCCGGGAGACCACGATGTTGGTCCGGCCCGGCAGCGGCCGGTACTTCGCGGGGAAGGACTCCCAGGTCCTGCGGCCCATGATGACGGGGTGGCCCATGGTGAGGTCCTTGAAGTGGTTCAGGTCCTCGGGCACGTGCCACGGCAGGTCGCCGTCGGCTCCGATCACCCGGTCGGGGGTCTGGGCCCAGATCATGCCGATCCGGGACGGGGTGTGCTGGCCGGGGTGTTCGTCAGACGGCAATGGGGGCCTTGATCGTCGGGTGGTGCTGGTAGTCGACCAGCTCGAAGTCCTCGTACGCGTACGAGAAGATGTCCTCCGGCTGCCGGTTCAGGCGCAGCCGCGGGTAGGGGTACGGGGTGCGGCCCAGCTGCTCGCGCACCTGGTCCACGTGGTTGGAGTAGATGTGGCAGTCCCCGCCGGTCCAGACGAACTCGCCGGGCTCCAGTCCCGTCTGCCGGGCCATCATCACGGTCAGCAGCGCGTAGGAGGCGATGTTGAACGGCACGCCGAGGAACAGGTCGGCCGAGCGCTGGTACAGCTGGCAGGAGAGCCTGCCGTCCGCCACGTAGAACTGGAACAGGGCGTGGCACGGCGGCAGGGCCATCTGGTCCACCTCGGCCGGGTTCCACGCGGTGACGACGTGCCGGCGGGAGTCCGGATTGGTCCTCAGCGACTCCACGACCTTGGCGATCTGGTCGATCTGCCCGCCGTCCGGGGACGGCCAGGAGCGCCACTGCACCCCGTAGACCGGGCCCAGCTCGCCGTCCTCGTCCGCCCACTCGTCCCAGATGCTCACGCCGCGCTCCTGCAGCCAGCGCACGTTCGACTCGCCGCGCAGGAACCACAACAGCTCCAGGGCCACGGACCTGAAGTGCACCCGCTTGGTGGTGATCAGGGGGAAGGACTCACTGAGGTCGTAGCGCAGCTGGCGGCCGAACACGCTGTACGTGCCGGTGCCGGTGCGGTCCTCCTTGACGGTCCCGTGGGCCAGGACGTCGGCCAGTAGGTCCTCGTAGGGGGTGGGAATGCTCACCCCTGCAGTCTACGGCGCAGTCCACGGATCCGCGGACGTCAGTCCTGCAGCTGGCCCTCGTAGACCATCGGCTGGTATTCCGGGTACCGCCGCAGGTAGTCCTGCACGTAGCTGCACTCCGGGACGATGAGGAAGCCCTCCGCCTTGAGCCGCTCCAGCACGATCGTCACCAGGGCGCGGGCATAGCCGCGGCGGCCGAAGGCCTCGTCGATGATCGTGTGCTGCAGGACGACCACGGTCTGGTCCTCCACGGTCTGCTCGGTGTAGCCGAGGAAGCCGATGAACTGTTCCCTCTGCCACAACTCGATCCGGCCCCGGTCCGGGTCACGCACGACGCGCAGGTCGTCATGGACGATCTTGGGGGTGTCCTGGCTGCTCATGGGATGACCCTACGTCAGTCGTCCCAGACGTCGTAGACCTCCAGCGAGACGATCCGTCCGCCGGCGTCGACGGCCCGCTGGGCCACGATCATGCCGCCGGGCTTGAGGTAGGGGTCCTTGCGGGGCAGGGCGGCCAGCACGGCGTCCCGGCCCTCCCGGGCGGCCCGGCCGGAGAGCGCGTCCAGGACCACGGGCAGCACGGGCCGGTGCGTGCACAACACGCTCGAACGCACCTTGGCCAGCAGCGAGTCGACCTCCTTGCCGGTCCGCTTGGGCTTGGACTTCACGGCCTTCTCGGTGAACGCGCCGTTCTCCTTCAGCCCCCGGCCGGTGTCCTTGACGTACGGGGTCACCGTCTCCACGCAGCGCCGCCACGGGGAGGTGATGATCTTGCGGGGATCCCAGACGCCCAGCAGCCGGCGCACGGCCAGCGCCTGGCGCTGGCCGGTGGGGGCCAGCGGCCGGGCCCCCTCGGCGCGGGACCAGGAGGAGCGGGGCTTGGCCTTGGCGTGCCGCAGCACGATGAACGGGACGGTGCGCAGCGTGCGCTCCCGGTGCGCGGCGATCAGGACCTTCAGGGGGTCGACGTCGGAGGCGTTGGTGAGCTGCTCGAGGGCCTGCTCGGCGGTCACCCACTCGACGCGGTCCACCTCCTTGCCGTCCGCCTGGGGGCTCTGGCGGGCGACCTCGACGGCCCAGTACCAGACCTCCTTGGGCGTGCTCCCGTTGACCGTGTAGTGGGTGGACGGCAGCGGCAGGCCGAGCTCCACGTCCAGCCCGATCTCCTCCCGCACCTCGCGCACGGCGCACTCGGGCAGGGTCTCGCCGTCGTCGAGCTTGCCCTTGGGCCAGGACCAGTCGTCGTAGTCGGGCCGGTGGATCAGCAGCACCTCGAGGCCCCGGCCGTTGACGCGCCACGGCAGTACCCCGGCGGCCAGGACCTCCGCGGTGGGCTCTGGATCGTGGAACGAGGCGGTGGAGCGGGCAGCGGTGCTGGGCATTCTCGTGATCCTACCGGGAGGTGAACATCGGGTGACCGCGGGCCGACGTCAGGATGACCGGGCGTACATCACATCGGTGTCCCAGCGGGTGAAGCCGAGCTTGCGGTACAACCGCACGGCCGAGGTGTTGTCCGCATCCACGTACAGCATCACCGCATCCACGCCCTGCCGCTGCAGGTACCGGATGCCGAGCACGGTCAGCAGCCGCCCCAGGCCTCGTCCCTGCGCGGCCGGGACCACGCCGATCACGTAGACCTCACCGAGCGGCGGATGCCCGTCGGCACCGGGGTGGATCTTCGTCCAGTGATAGCCGAGCAGCGACCCGTCGGCGTCCACGGCGAGCAGGAACCCCTCGGGGTCGAACCAGGCCTCGGCCTTCCGGGCGTCGAGGTCCGTCTGGTCCATCGAGCCCTGTTCGGCGTGGTCGGCGAAGGCCGCGGCGTTCGCTGCCAGCCAGGCGACGTCGTCGTCGCCGGGAACGAAGGACCGGACGGTCACGCCCTCGGGGAGGTCCTCGTTCCACACCGTGCTGTCGGCGTCCGACTGGTGCGTCAGGCGCAGCCGCAGCAGTTCGCGCACCGGGGTGTAGCCGAACTGCTCGGCCAGCCGGGCGGCGGCGGCGTGGTTGCCGTGCGCCCAGGCCTGCAACGGCTCGCGGTCCAGCAGGTCGGAGAGTTCGGTGGCCATCGCGGTGGCCACCCCCTGGCCGCGGCAGTTCGGGTGCACCACCAGTTCCAGTACCCCGGGGCCCTGGTCGGCCGAGATCGCGACGGCGGCGCCGGCCAGTTCCCCCTCCCGTCCGGGAGAGTGGTCCAGCCAGGCCGTCACGGTGCGGACCCGCTCCGGGTCGTCGGTGGTGCGCAGTTCCACCCAGGTCTGGTCCGAGAACGGGGGATTGCCGTCGGCGGCCTCGGCCGCATCGGCCAGGGCGCGCAGGTCGTGCAGCGATCGTGGATCCAGTCGGCCGGCACTGACGGTCAGTGCCGGGGCCTCGGGGGCTTCGGAGGTCGAGTCAGTGCGGTTCATGGCCCAACACTAGCCGGTGGGGGCCTGACTGGGCTCGCTCTCGCGGGGCACGAACCGGTAACCGACGTTGCGCACGGTCCCGATCAGCTGCTCCTGGTCCGGGCCCAGCTTGGCCCGCAGCCGCCGCACGTGCACGTCCACGGTGCGGGTACCGCCGAAGTAGTCGTAGCCCCACACCTCGTGCAGCAGCTGCTCGCGGGTGAAGACCCGGCCCGGGTGCTGGACGAGGTGCTTGAGGAGCTCGAACTCCTTGAACGTGAGGTTCAGCGGCTCGCCGTGGACCTTGGCGGTGTAGCTGGCCGCGTCCACGCTGACTCCCGAGGCGCGGATCGGCGCCTCGGCGGCCGAGCCGGTGGCCCCGGCGTCCTCGGTGGCCCGGGCGACGGACAGCCGCAGCCGTGCCGACACCTCGGCGGGACCGGCCGTGTCCAGCAGGAAGTCGGTGGTGCCCCACCCGGGGGAGAGGGCGGCCAGCCCGCCCTCGGTCAGGATCGGCACCACGGGCATGGTGGGGGAGGACGTGCGGATCACCTGGCACAGCCCGCGGGCCCCGGCCAGGTCCCGGCGGGCGTCCACCAGCACGACGTCGGTCTCCGGGGCGCGCAGCAACGACTCGGCCCGCGGGGGAGCCACCGTGACGCGGTGGTCGAGGAACGCCAGGGCCTCCAGGACCGGCGCGGTCGAACCGCTCAGCAGGAGCAACCGGGCCATCTGGCCTCCTCGACGTCTGAAGCAGGGTCGCACGTCAGTATAGGGAAGCGCGGCACGGGGAAGCGCGGCGATGGCAGGATGGAAGGGTGAAGCATCCCCTGCTGGCGGTCACCGCCGTGGTCGCTGCCCTGCTCGTGGGCGTCGGCGCGCTGGGCCCATGGGCCGCGGCCGTCACCGGGTCCGTGCTGGTGGCCGCGGTGGCACTCGGCTGGCCCCAGCTGCTCGGGGCCCCGGCCCGCCGCTCCCTGACCACCGTGCTGCTGGTCTCCGGGCTGGCCGCCACCTGGGCGGTGGCCCTCTGGCCGGTCCCCGAGGCCGGCGATCCCCGGCGGTCGTTCGGCGGGTCGCTGATCGAGCCGGTCGCCATCTGCCTGGCCCTGGGCACGGTGGCCGCCTTCCTGGTCCAGCTGTTCCGCGGCCACGGCCGCCCCCAGCGGCTGGAGTCCACCGCCGGGACGGTGGCCGGCGTCGTCGTCGTGTGCGCCGTCGCCGGCTGGACCGCCGTCGCCCGGCACGACGCCGGCGCCCTCACCCTCTCGCTGGCCGTCTCGCTCGCGCTGGCCGCCCTGGCCGGGCTGACCCGGCTGTCCTGGCCCTGGGACGCGCTGCTCGCGGTGCTGCTGGCCGGCGTGGCCCCCCTCGCGCTCGCGGTCGTCCTGCCCGGGCTGTACCTGCCGGCGGCCGTGACGGCCGGAGTGCTCGGCGCCCTGGGCGCGGTGCTCGCCGGGCGCACCGCGCCGGACGGCGGCCGGGGCCGCCCGAGCTGAGTACCGCCGGCCAGTTGAACAGGCCGGGTCATATCTTCCCGCTCCGGGCTGTCGACGGTGGCGTCCTGGCGCGCCGCGGGCACACCGAAGCTGCCGTCGATCTCTGCCGGCTCGGCGGCC